>NZ_JAKGAY010000015.1:0-84814 GCF_021532545.1 Halomonas sp. Cn5-12 | reverse complement strand
GCTGTTCAGCTAACGGTTCCCGCTATCAGGGTCCGTAGGGGACTTTCACCCCCAAGTCATCCGGCCAACCACCACGGCGGACCGGATAGCGCCTAATTGGCGCTGCGCGCCATGCCTGGCGCACCACGAAAAAGGGCGGCCAAGCCGCCCTTTTAGTATCACCTGAAGGTGTACGACCTAGCCTTCGAACGGGTTGCGCAGCACGATGGTTTCAATACGATCGGGACCGGTAGAAATGATATCGATGCTGGTGCCTACCTGCTCTTCGAGGAAGCTGATGTATGCACGGGCATTAGCCGGTAAGTCTTCCACCTTCTTAGCGCCCAGCGTGGACTCTTTCCAGCCTGGCAGATCGTGATAGACCGGCTCTACCGCTTCGTAGCCCTCTGAATCCACCGGGTTATCCAGCACGTCGCCATCTTTGCTGCGGTAGCCGACACACACGCGGATATTTTCCAAGCCATCCAGTACGTCCAGCTTGGTCAGGCAGATACCCGATACCGAGTTGATCTGTACCGCGTGACGCAAGGCAACGGCATCAAACCAGCCACAGCGACGCGGGCGGCCCGTAGTAGCACCAAACTCATGGCCACGCTCAGCTAGGTGACGGCCGTGATCGTCAAACAGCTCGGTGGGGAACGGGCCGGAGCCGACACGAGTGGTATAGGCTTTGGTAATACCCAGCACGTAGTCCAGGTAGAGCGGACCGACACCAGAACCAGTCGCCGTACCACCCGCGGTGGTGTTCGAACTGGTCACATAGGGGTAGGTACCGTGGTCGATATCCAGCAGCGAGCCTTGAGCACCCTCAAACAGGATATTCTCACCGGCTTTACGCAGGTCATGAACCATACTGACCGTATCGCTGACCATCGGACGCAGCTCCTCGGCCATTTGCATGGCGCTATCCAGCACTTCCTGGAAGTCTACCGCCGGCTCACCGTGGTAATTCACCAGTACAAAGTTGTGGTAGTCGAGCACTTCACCCAGTTTGGAGGCAAACCGCTCGCGATGAAGCATATCGCCCAAACGCAGGCCGCGACGAGCCACTTTGTCTTCGTACGCCGGGCCAATACCACGACCAGTAGTACCGATTTTGGCAACACCGCGGGCTTTCTCACGCGCTTGGTCTAGGCGCACATGGTAAGGCAGAATCAGCGGGCACGCCGGAGAAAGACGCAGGCGCTCACGCACGGGCACGCCCTTCGCTTCCAACTCGCGGATCTCTTTGATCAGCGCTTCCGGCGAGAGCACAACACCGTTGCCAATCACGCAGGTTTTACCAGGGCGCAGCACGCCTGAAGGAATCAGGTGAAGAACGGTTTTCTCACCGTCGATGACCAGCGTGTGGCCTGCGTTATGGCCGCCTTGGAAGCGCACCACAGCAGAGGCGGATTCGGTGAGCAGGTCAACGATCTTGCCTTTGCCTTCATCACCCCATTGGGTACCCAGGACTACGACATTCTTACCCATTATGCACTCGTCTCTTGTGTCAGGGTCGTTGTCTGCCAACGACCATCGATAAACTCAAGACGGCGGTCACAGCTGTGCTCCGCCGGCCCAGTACGCTGCCCAGGCAGCGCTTGAATTACGCGTTCACCCTGCTCACGCAGCGCCACAATGGCAGCGTTAAGCGACTCTTCTTCTTGGGCAGGAGCCCAAATTGCACCCCGGCTGGGTGAAGCCAGTGCCAGCGATGCCAGTTGTTTCAGGTCCATCGAGAAACCGGTGGCAGGCCGTGCACGGCCAAACGCGCGCCCGGTATCATCATAGCGCCCGCCTTTGGCCAGCGCATGGCCATAACCCGGCACGTAAGCCGCGAACATCATACCGGTGTGGTATTGATAGCCGCGCAGCTCTGCCAGATCAAAATAGAGCGAGACATCAAAGCGCGCCAGAACGCCTTTATAAAGCGCTTCTAGCTGGTCGAGGGCTGCAGTTACAGGCGCAGGCGCACCTGCAAAGCGCTCGCGGGCCTGGGCCAACACACTGGCATCGCCATGTAACTCACCCAAGGCCATCAGCATATCGGCCAGCACAGGATCGCTCACACTGTCGTTCACTTGCTCTGCTAGCTGACCCGGTGATTTTAACGCCAAGGCCTCAAATAGCGCACGCTCTTGCTCATCGCTGAGTGCAGCGGCCTCTACAAGGCTACGGTAAATACCAATGTGGCCCAACGCCAGGTGAATTTCATCAGCGCCCGCCGCATGCAGACTTGCTAATGCTAAGTGGATAATTTCACTATCAGCCTCTAAGCCTGCATGACCAAACAGCTCCACACCAACCTGTACGGGGCTTCGGCCGCCCTGATGCTGGTCGGCCTTTGCGCGCAGCACATTGGTGCAGTAACACAGACGCACCGGGCCTTGGCGTTTTAGGGAGTGAGCATCCATACGCGCAACTTGAGGCGTCACATCGGCAGATGCGCCCATCATGCGGCCCGTCAGTTGGTCGGTAAGCTTGAACGTTTGAAGGTCGAGGTCTGTGCCGGTACCTGTCAGCAAGGAGTCCAAAAACTCCACCGGCGGCGGCATTACTTGGTCGTAGCCCCAGCAATGGTAAAGATCAAGCAGCGCACGGCGCAGCTCTTCCATGCGGCTTGCCTGAGGCGGCAGCACCTCATCCATGCCGTCGGGCAATAGCCAGCGGTCAGCGATGGTCATGTGAACAATCCTGCGAGACGATGAAGGCCCCTTCTGACGACACCACCAACAGCCTCACAAGGCGCTGCGTGGAAACGTTCACGAAACGAGGGCCACAAAAAAACCGGGCGACGCCCGGTAGATAAAGTCTATCACGTTTATGCGCTAGATGAACCCCGCCAAGCACACCGCTTGACGGGGTTCCGCGCCATTACTCAGCGCTATTAGGCACTGCGCTACGCAGATAGCGGAAGAAGTCGCTATCCGGCTCAAGCACCAGCAGGTTGCCATCGCCAGAGAAGCTTTCACGATAGGCGTTTAGACTGCGCCAGAAAGCGAAAAACTCCTGATCCTGGCCGTAAGCCTGGGAGAAGATCGCAGCTGCCTCGGCGTCACCTTCACCACGCAGGGTTTCGGCGCGCTCGTTAGCTTGAGCAAGCAGAACCTGACGGCGGCGATCGGCGTTAGCACGAATACGCTCAGCTTCTTCTTGACCCTGGGCGCGCCACTCACGGGCTTCACGCTCCCGCTCTGAACGCATACGCTCGAACACAGCGGCAGAGACATCTTCCGGCAGGTCGATACGCTTGATACGGATATCGCGAATCGCCACGCCGAGCTCTTCACGCATCAGCTCGTCAAGCTCTGCTGTCGGGCCTGTCATTAGGTCATCACGGCGCTCGGCAATGATTTCCTGAAGGTTCAAGCGACCAAACTCGTTACGCAGACTCTCATCGACGCGTGGCTGAATCAGGCGAATCGCCATCATCTCATCACCTGCGGTCGCCTCGTAGTAGCGAGTGGGGTTAATCACTTGCCACTTTACGTAGGAGTCTACGATTACCGCTTTCTGCTCAAGGGTCAGGTAACGGCTGGTATCGGTATCCAGTGTCAGCAAACGCGTGTCAAATTTACGAATTGTCTGAGCAATCGGAATTTTGGCATGCAGGCCCGGCTGAATATTCTCTTCGATGACTTCACCAAAACGCAGCTTCACCGCACGCTCGGTTTCATCCACTACGTATAGGCTGTTACTTGCTAGCCACGCCACGGCGGCCAAGCCACCTACGATAAGCAGGGATCGATTATTAATCATTTAGCGGCCCTCCCTGCGGATAGGGTTATTACTAGACGACGATGAGGAGCTGCTTTGGCTGCCCCGCAGCGACTCCAGCACGCGCGGATCAATCGCATCGCTGCTGCTATCGCCACTGCTATCAGTCGTTGAACTGCTGTCACTACCACTGTTACCGCGCATCTGGTCTAGCGGCAGGTACATCAGCGGAGCATTTTCGCTCACATCCAACAGCACCTTGGGCGTGCTACCAAACACTTCTTCAATTGCATCCAGATACATACGTTCACGCATGACCTCTGGCGCATTACGGTACTCAGTTAACAGCGCATTAAAACGGTTGGCTTGACCTTGCGCTTCAGCGACTACCGACTCCCGGTAACCCTGCCCCTGCTCTACAACACGCTGAGCTTGGCCTTGTGCAGCTGGGATGATCGCGTTGGCATAAGCCATACCTTCGTTGATGGTCCGCTGGCGATCTTCGCGAGCACGAATAACATCATCAAAGGCATCAATAACCGGTGCAGGTGCAGATGTTGATTCAATGTTGATGGTTTGCAGACGAATACCGGCACCATAGGCATCTAAGTATGCTTGCAGACGGCTCGCCACCGAGCTACCCAAAATCTCACGACCAGAGGTCAGGATATCAATCATATCCGTACCACCGACCACATGACGCAGTGCAGAATCCAGCGCATTCTCAATAGAGAGAGCGGGATTACGTACGTTAAGTACAAAGTCACGCGGGTTGGCGACTTGGTACTGCGCAGAGATTTCCACTTCAACGATGTTCTCGTCGCGAGTCAGCATGGACTGGGTCTGAGAGACGGAACGAACGCGTGTTACGTTTACCATGCGCACATCATCAATCAGCGGTGGATTCCACTGCAGGCCTGGCTCAACAATGCCTTGGTACTCACCAAAGCGCAGTACAACCCCACGCTCAGACTGGTCAACCAAGTAAAAGCCTGAGGCAGCCCAAATGGCAAGCGCAACAATAATCAAGAGGCCCGGCAACGCAAAGGAATTGCGAGGTTTACCGCCCCCGCTTTTACCATTACCGCCCCCGCCACTTTTCTTATTGCCGCCGCCAAGCATGCCGTTCAGCTTGTCTTGGAATTTTTTCAGCGCTTCGTCAAGATCGGGTGGCCCTTGATTGTTGCCACCTTTATTGCCGTTATTGCCACCACCATTGCTCCCACCGCGATCGCCGCCGCTGTTACCACGTCGACCACCACCACTCCAGGGGTCGTGCTGGTTGCCACCACCGGGCTCATTCCAGGCCATACTTCGTCTCCACTAAGGTGTTCACCTGCACTTTGCCTTGTGCTTATGCAAGGCCGGGTGCTTTTGATATTGTTGCTATATCAATCGTGTACCACAACTCCACAGTCAATGACTGTGGAGTAGGTACTTGATGGGCTACCATTCGTCAGATTCGCGTAATGCTTCTGGTAAATAGGTATTGGCACGCTCACCCAGTTGAGCCATCAACTGGTTAAAGTCGCGCCTGGGCAAGCGCACATCCAACACGGAGCGCCCTTGCTCATCAAAACTCTCTTCGCGTACGGCGTTAAGCTCATGCAAGCCAGCGCGTAACTTACCCTGCTCTGGTGACAGTGTAAGCGAAAAACCAATCACGTCATTGGCAAGGCGCTCGGTCAAAGCTTCATGCAATAGATCAAGCCCGTGGCCCTGCTGAGCAGACAGCCAAACTACCTCTGGCACGCCATGGCCGTCGCGCTCAATGCGCGGGGCGCTGTCTAGCTTGTCGATTTTATTCATGACTTTGAGCACCGGCACGCTGTCAGCACCGATCTCTTTGAGCACATTATCGACTTGCTCAACGTTTAGCTCTCGGTCTGGGTCAGCTGCATCGATGACATGCACCAGCAAAGTTGCCTCGGCCGCTTCTTGCAGCGTCGCCTGAAAGGCCTCCACCAGCTTATGCGGCAAATGGCGAATAAAACCAACCGTATCCGCCATAACAACGGGCCCAACGTCTTCGATTTCAAGCCGACGGAGCGTTGGATCCAGGGTAGCAAACAGTTGATCAGCCGCATAAACCTCAGCGCTGGTCAACGCGTTAAACAGCGTCGACTTACCCGCGTTGGTATAACCCACCAGCGAAACACTGTGGATCTCCGCCCGAGCCCGAGCACGCCGATTCTGCTCGCGCTGGCTGCGTACTTTATCGAGCCGTTTATGAATAGATTTAATGCGGCCGCGCAGCAGCCGTCGGTCAGTCTCTAGCTGGGTTTCGCCAGGACCGCGCAGGCCAATGCCGCCTTTTTGGCGCTCAAGGTGTGTCCAGCCGCGAATCAGGCGTGTGGACATATACTCAAGCTGGGCAAGCTCTACTTGCAGCTTACCTTCATGTGTTCGTGCCCGCTGCGCAAAAATATCGAGAATCAGACCGGTGCGATCCAAGACACGACACTTGAGTTCCTTCTCAAGGTTACGCTGCTGGGAAGGGCTTAAACTGTGGTTGAAGATCACCAGTTCCGCTTGATGAGCTGCGAGCATTGCCCGCAGCTCATCCAACTTACCTGACCCAATAAACGTACGGGAATCAGGGCGCTGTCGGCTGGCTGTGAGCAATGTCGCGGGCTCTGCGCCAGCAGAGCGCACGAGCTCCAAGAACTCACCCGGGTCTTCACGCGCCTGCTCATCATAGAAATCTACGTGAACAAGAACTGCCGTTTCACCGGCTTCTGGGCGTTCAAAAAACAATCAATACCTCGTGGACTCTCTTGCTATCCAGCAGTGTTAGAGTTCAGCATCAGATGCTGAAGGGTCTTGTGCCGGCAAACGCACATTGCGTGAAGGCACTACCGTGGAAATAGCGTGTTTATAAACCATCTGACTGACGGTATTGCGCAACAAGATGACAAACTGGTCAAACGATTCAATCTGGCCCTGCAGCTTAATGCCGTTTACCAGGAAAATAGAGACCGGAATGCGCTCCTTGCGCAAGATGTTCAGGTACGGGTCTTGAAGGGACTGCCCTTTGGACATGTTGCTCTCCCTAAAACTGTCGTTGGGGTTGGTTATCAAATGGCGTGCCCTACTGGTGCTACGCCGCAATCTTGTTGCCCGAAAGGCCCGGTGTGTCAAAAGCGCTCGCCGGCCACTCGAAATCACTATCTTACGCTAAGCACCGCTGTCACGCACGAATTTCAGAAGCTTATCCAATGCGTCTGGCTGCTGCGAGTCTATCCAGTTAAGTGACGGCCAGCTACGCAACCAAGTGAGCTGACGCTTCGCTAGCTGCCGAGTGGCAATGACCCCTCGTGACACCAGCTCGCCCTGATCGTAAGCGCCGTCTAAATATTCCCATACTTGACGGTAGCCAACACTCTTCATCGATGGCAAGCCAAGATGAATATCATTACGCTTTCTGAGGGCGGCCACCTCATCTATCAAGCCCTCACCCAACATTGTTTCAAAACGTTGGGCAATACGTTGATGAAGTATCTTACGATCATTAGGCGCTAGCGCTATCGACAACACCCGCCACGGAAAGGTTTCAGGCTGCTGTTCGGCCCACAGTTCACTCATGGGTCGACCGCTGGCGTAAAACACTTCCAAAGCCCGCATTAACCGCTGGGGGTCATTAGGATGAATACGCGCCGCCGAAGTCGGGTCCACTTCAGCGAGTGCGCGATGCAAGCCCGCTAAGCCTTCGGCTTGTCGCTTCACTTCAAGCTGTTCACGAATAGCGGCATCCGCAGAAGGCAGGTTCGCGACACCTTCCACTAAGCGTTTAAAGTAAAGCATTGTGCCGCCTACCAGCAGCGGCACTTTCCCAGCCGCGCTGATTTGCCGCATCTCTTGCAGGGCGTCTTCACGAAAATCTGCCGCGGAGTAAGGGTCGGCAGGGTCGCGAATATCAATAAGCCGATGGGGTGCCCGCGCAAGCTCCTCAGCGCTGGGCTTAGCGCTGCCCACATCCATTCCCCGGTAGACCATGGCGGAATCCACGCTGATGAGCTCGTGACCTAACTGCTCGTGGAGCGCTATTGCCGCGTCGGTTTTTCCAGCGGCAGTAGGCCCCATCAAAAATATCGCCCAGGGGCGTGTATCAGCCATCTGTTTACCGCACTCCGTTTATTGTCTTCATCATTACTGGCCACGTAAAAAAAGTCGGTCGAGCGCTTGCATGCTCATTTGCGTCCAAGTAGGGCGACCGTGATTGCACTGATCGCTGCGCTCGGTGCGTTCCATATCGCGCAACAGGGCATTCATTTCATCGAGCGTTAAACGACGATTGGCACGCACGCTGCCATGGCACGCCATGGTAGACAGCAACTCATGAATACGCGCCTCTACCTGATGCGTACGGCCAAATCGAGCTAGCTCTTCAAGCATTTCACGCACCAGCGCTTCAGGGTCGGCCTGAGCCAGCAGAGCGGGCAGTTGGCGCACCAGCAGCGTCTCGGGGCCTGCCACATCCAACTCAACGCCTAGCTGAGCAATAGCGTCACGTTCGCTCTCTGCAGTAGCCACTTCGCTGCGACTCGCCGCTAGCGATACGGGCACTAACAGCGGCTGCGTATCGATCCCTTTAGCCGCCGCCAGTTGGTTTTTCATGCGTTCATATACGATCCGCTCATGAGCCGCATGCATATCGACCAACACCAACCCCTGGGCGTTTTGAGCCAGGATATACACGCCATGCAACTGGCCTAACGCAAAGCCCAGCGGCGGTGCCGCGGTGGCATCGTGGGCAGGCATAGCAAGCGGCGCTTCGCGCACTTCGTTAGCAACTGGGCGCTGGCCGGGCGGGCTTGGTTGAGGCGTTAACAGCGTCTCTTCGTGATCAGGATGAAGAGCCTGATACCCCTGCATAAAACGGCGCACGCGCTCGGCGCCGGGGTGCCGATCCGACCCTTCCGATAGCGGCATGCCCTGCTGTTGCCAGCGCGGCTCAGGCTGCTCTACCTCGGTAGACACTGTGGGCTCAACCACTTCATTGGCTTGAGTGTCTGACGCCGCTGGCTCCTCTTCGGCGGGCTTGGAGGCCGCCAGGCAGTGGTGCAGGCTGGAGTAGAGGAAATCGTGCACCATGCGTCCATCGCGGAAGCGCACTTCATGTTTGGTGGGATGAACGTTGACATCAACCACGTCGGGGTCAAGCTCAAGATAAAGCACAAAGACCGGATGACGGCCGTTATACAACACGTCCCGGTAGGCTTGACGCACCGCATGGGCCACTAAGCGGTCACGCACGACTCGGCCATTCACGAAAAAGTACTGCTGGTCTGCCTGAGAGCGGGAATGGGTTGGAAGACCTACCCAGCCGCTTAGGCGCAGGCCGCCTGCTTCGCGCTCGATATAGCGGGCGTGTTCGATAAAGTTCTTGCCCAGCAGGGAGGCAATACGGCGCTCGCGCGCAGTGGGCGTATTGCCCGGCGGCAGCTGGTGCACCACTTTTTGATTGTGCCTCAGTACCCAGGCAATGTCGTAGCGCGACAGCGCTTGACGACGAAACGCCTCTTCCACGTGGGCAAACTCGGTCTTTTCAGTGCGCAAGAACTTGCGCCGCGCTGGCGTATTAAAAAACAGATCGCGCACAGAAACACTGGTGCCTCGGGGGTGCGGCGCGGGCGTTACCCTGGCCTCCATGCCACGGCCCTCCGCCACTACCCGCCACCCCTGGCGGGGGTCTTCGTCAGCATTAGAGACTAGCTCTAGGCGCGAGACGGAGCTGATAGATGCTAGTGCCTCGCCGCGGAAACCCAGCGAACTAACGCCTTCTAGATCCTCCAGGCTGCTGATTTTGCTGGTGGCATGGCGGGCCAGCGCCAGCGGCAAGTCCTGCTCGCCAATACCGATGCCATCGTCGCGCACTTTAATCAGCCGGGCACCGCCCTGCTCGATCTCTACTTCAATACGCTGACTGCCCGCATCAATGGCGTTCTCAATCAGCTCTTTTGTCACTGACGAGGGGCGCTCGACCACCTCCCCCGCCGCGATTTGGTTCGCTAAGCGGGGGTCGAGCACATGAATACGGCCAGACAGCGAGCTTAATTCAGTCAACCAACACCTCAGAAGCTAATCATCAAAACGATTTTTTAAGCACCCGTTTCTAGCCCAGACGCTTAAACAACGGCTTAAGAACTGGGGATACGCAGCACCTGACCCACACGGATAACATCGCCATTCAGGTCGTTCGCTTGCTTTAGCTGGCTCACCGGTACGCCGTGGCGAATCGCAATCGCCGATAGCGTATCGCCGGACTGAATGCGGTACTCGTTTCCGGTAGGGCTACGCTGATTATCGCGCTGCCACGCCAGCAGGCTCGCTGGGGGCGGGTTACGCTGAAAATGATTGCGCAAGCCACTGAAAATGGCCGTTGCTAGCCCCTGCTGATGCACCGGGTCGCGCAGGCGGCGCTCTTCATCTGGGTTTGAGATAAAGCCCACTTCAATCAGTAGCGAGGGAATATCCGGCGATTTCAGCACCATGAAGCCCGCCTGCTCTACCCGCGATTTATGCAACCGGTTCACGCGCCCAAGTTGCTCAAGCACCTGCCCGCCAATCGAGAGCGAGTCGTTGAGCGTAACCGTCATGGTGAGATCCAGCAGCACCCCGCGCAATACTTGGTCTTTATCACGCAGCGACAAACTGCCATCGACGCCACCAATCAAGTCGGAGCGGTTCTCGCTATCCGCCAGCCACTGAGCCGTTTCTGACGTTGCCCCCCGCTGTGAAAGCGCATAAACCGAGCTACCCTGGGGCCTTGGACTGGTAAACGCATCGGCATGTACCGATACAAAGAAGTCAGCTTTCTGCTCGCGGGCAAGCTGAGTACGCTGGCGTAAACCCAAATAATAGTCACCGTCACGAATCAACACAGCTTTGAAGCCTTGGGTTCGATTCACCTCAGCAGCCAGCCGTCGGGCGATATCCAACACCACATCCTTTTCACGAGTACCCGATGGGCCAATCGCACCGGGATCTTCGCCGCCGTGCCCCGCATCAACAGCAATAATTATGTCACGCTGTGGGTGAGGCTGAGCGGGCTGAACCTCGACGGGAGGCTGCGCGGGCGTAGGTGTAGAAACGTCAGCTTCCACACCGGTCAACTGGGCCTGAGCCGAGCGCTGCGCCAGCATCTCCTGGTCACGAATCATCGCCTCAATAGGGTCGATAGGGTTCTCCACAGCGCTTTCGCCAGGGTACTCCAAATCCACCACAAGACGGTGGCCATACTGATCATTAGGCGGTAGCGTAAAGTGGCGCGGCTCAATATCACGATTCAACTCAAGCACGACCCGCAGGCCACCACCATCCCGCACGCCGGTTCGCACTTCCGCAATCGCACTGCCATCTAGCGGCAGTGTTGATACGTCGGTATTCAGCTGGCTCTCATCAAGATCAATGACTAGGCGCGATGGGTTTTCTAATGAAAACACATTGGCCTCTGCGGCAGCGGTAAGATCAAACACCAAACGAGCATGATCGGGTGCTGCCCAGAGTCGCATGCTCTCAACGGTGGCCGCCTGCAGAGTAGCGGTACCTACCAATAAAACCGCGCAGCCAGTTGCTAACTGACCTATTAAACGAGCCAGTGGGCTTTTCATATCCATTGAATCACACCACACTCCTGTTGCATCCCGACACACTGACGCGCCAGTTGCTCTATGACATCTTCGCCAAGAGAACTACCGGCGTTTAATAGCGCGACGCGTCCAGTTTCAGCAACGCTCAGTTGAATACGCAGATCTGGGGCGGGCAACCAGCCCTCCCCTCGGCTCGGCCACTCAATCAGACATAGCGCATCGTCGGCCAGCACATCGCGTCCACCGATGAACTCCAGCTCTTCCGGGTCTGCTAGGCGATACAAATCAAGGTGATAAATACGTTGATTGCCAAGCTCATAAGGCTCTACCAAGGTGTAGGTGGGGCTTTTCACCGCCCCTTGATAACCGTAGGCCCGCAAAATGCCGCGCGTTAAGGTCGTTTTACCTGCCCCTAAGTCGCCTTCTAAATAAACACGCCCGTGACCTTTTAGCGCTTGACCCAGCGCTTCGCCAAAAGCGACGTGGGCCGCTTCATCGTTCAATTGCACCTGCATGTTGGCCGCCTTCACGGGTTAATTAACACTCGTGCATAGGATGCCAGATCACTTGCTAACAGGCCACGCTCGCCCGCTGCTTTAGCGGCTTCATCCCCCGCTAAAGCGTGTGTCATCACACCCAGCCATGCGCTCTGCTCCAGGCTATTAAACTGCCCCACCAAAGCGCCTAACATACCGCTTAATACATCTCCCATCCCGCCACTCGCCATGCCTGGATTCCCGTAAGGGCAAACCACCAATCCGCTCGGCCCGGCAATCAGGCTGCCTGCTCCTTTCAATATCACTATACCGCCACGAGCGCGTTGCAATGCACGGGCAGCCTCAGGCCGGTCGGCTTGGACATCAGACACAGAGCACCCCAGCAGCCTTGCTGCCTCACCAGGATGAGGCATGAGTATCCAGTTATCCCGGCGGAGGTCTGGCCAGCGGCTTGCCAACAGGTTGAGCGCATCGGCATCCACTACCAGCGGTGAAGAAGCCTTAAGCGCGCTTTGAAACATCGCCTGCCCCCAGGACTCTTGCCCAAGCCCTGGCCCAATCACCACCACATCCGCTGAGGCAGGCAAATCTGCCGCATCAGCACCACCACGCACCGCCCGCGCCATGACTTCTGGGCAGCGCACTAGGCTTGCGGTGATATGTTCGTGTGCCGTGGCCAACGTTACCTTACCGGCACCCAAGCGTGCAGCCGCCTGGGAAGCCAGCAGCGCTGCGCCACCAAAGCCCGGCGCACCGCCCATCACCAGCACATGCCCCAAGCTGCCCTTATGGCTAGTACGAGAACGTGGAGTGAAAGCCTCGCCTAGCAGCGCATCATCCAGCCGCCAAGCGGTAGGTGGAATATCAAAAAATGCCTGGGCTTTGACGCCCAGCGGGCGAAAATCGATATCGCCGGTATACGCCGGGGCATCACCGGTATGCAGACCAATTTTGTCGCCAATAAAGGTTACCGTGCAGGTGGCTTCCACTGCTGTGCCTAACATCGCGCCAGTATCGGCTGAAATACCCGACGGGATATCCAGCGCCAGCACTGGCTGAGATGCCGTATTCATCGCTTTAATGGCCTGCTTAATGCTGCCTTCGACCTCGCCGGAAAGTCCGGTACCCAGCAACGCATCGACAATGACCTCACCGGCAAGCGTAGTGTGCGGGTGCCACTCTTCAAACCCTACCCCGGCGGCCGTTGCCAGCTCCGCGGCACGGGCAACGTCGCCAGAAAGCGCGTCTCGCGGCTTGAGGGAAAGGCGCTGCACCTTAAGCCCCGACTGCATGGCCAGCGCCGCCAATACATGCCCATCGCCGCCGTTATTACCGCCGCCGCAAAGCACCGTGACACTGCGCGCCTGAGGCCAGCGGGAACGAAAGCTGTGCCAAGCGCTAGAGGCGGCTCGCTGCATTAGGGCAAAGCTCTCTATACCGCCTGCAATGGTGCGCTGATCCAGCTCGCGCACTTGAGACGCCTTATAAAGGGGGCGTAGCGAAGAGGTACTCAACGTAGACACGATTGCTCCTTAAATAGGGTACTAAATCAACGCTTAAACACAGCCAGTGTCAGCTTAGGCACGCACGGCATGTTGTGGCAGAGGCTAATGCGTTAGCATAGCGCGCTTAACGCACCACCGTTGACTGACCATGCCAAGTTCCACGACTTTTTCACTGTCTCGCAACCAGCCGTCGCGTGAACACCCGACTCACGAACGGCTATCCGCAGAACAGCTTCGCCAGCTTGCCGCACTGATTAAACAGTGGGGGCGCGAGCTGGGCTTTCAGCAGGTGGGTATCACTGACACTGATCTAAACGACCACGAATCGCACCTCACCAACTGGCTGGATAAAGGCTACCACGGCGAGATGGGCTTTATGGCGAAGCACGGCACCAAACGCACGCGACCTGACGAACTGGAACCCGGCACCCGCCGGGTCATCAGCGTGCGCATGGACTACCTGCCCGCCGAAGTAGAGAGTGCCAAGGTGCTTGGCCAACCCAGCCGTGCCTATGTCTCCCGCTACGCGCTGGGCCGTGATTATCATAAATTAATGCGCAAACGCTTGGCGCAGTTAGCAAAGCACATCGAGCAAGAAGTAGGAAAATTTGGTTTTCGCGCCTTCGTCGACTCCGCCCCGGTGATGGAGCGTGCGCTCGCCCAAAAAGCAGGCTTAGGGTGGTTCGGTAAAAACGCCATGTTGCTGAATCCCAAAGCGGGCTCGCTATTCTTTCTTGGGGAGCTGTATACCGACCTACCACTGCCTGTCGATGCTCCTTTTGCGCAAGAGCATTGCGGCAGCTGTAGCGCTTGCCGCACCGCTTGTCCCACAGGGGCCATCGTGGACGATAAGGTCGTCGATTCGCGCAAGTGCATCTCTTATCTCACCATTGAGCTGCACGGCGCGATTCCCGTGGAGTACCGTCGCGCCATGGGCAATCGCGTGTATGGCTGCGATGACTGTCAGCTCGTTTGCCCGTTCACGCGCTTCACAAAAATCACCCAAGAAGAGGACTTCTCCCCACGCCACGACCTTGACCGCGCATCGCTTATTGCGCTGTTTAGCTGGGGCGAAGAGGAATTTTTGGACAAAACCGCAGGCAGCCCCATTCGCCGCATTGGCTATGAGCGCTGGCTACGTAATCTTGCCGTCGGGTTAGGCAATGCTCCGTGGAGTGATGCCGTCGAGGCAGCGCTGTGGGCACGTCGTGCCTATCCCAGCGCGCTAGTACGCGAACACGTTGCCTGGGCGCTCGACGAGCAGCGCCATAAGCGAGATGCGCGTATCGCGACACGCGCATGAGGGCTACTCCTCTTCGTCGCCACCACCTTCAATACGCAAAAACGTGCTGCGGTAATGGGCAAGCTCCGCAATCGACTCCTTGATATCATCCATCGCCAAGTGGGCATTTTGTTTCTTGAAGCCCGCCAGCGCACCGGGGTTCCAGCGCTTCGCCAGCTCTTTAACCGTGGACACATCTAAATTGCGATAGTGAAAGAACGCCCACAAGTCGGGCATTTCCCGCTCCAAGAAGCGGCGGTCTTGATGAATACTGTTGCCGCACATCGGCGAAGAGCCCGCCACCACGTACTGGCGTAAAAAATCGAGAGTTTGGCGCTCGGCTTCTTTAGTTTCGATGGTGCTCGCTTTCACCCGCGCCACCAGCCCAGACTCACCGTGAGTTTTCTGGTTCCAATCGTCCATTCCGGCCAAGAGGCTATCGGGCTGTTTGACGGCGATCACTGGGCCTTCTGCCACGACATTCAACTGAGCATCGGTGATGAGTGTCGCCACCTCGATAATGCGCTCTTTATCCGGCTCCAGGCCGGTCATTTCCAAATCAATCCATACCAACAGGTCGCTACGCGGTGCGCCGCTTTGCTCGCTCATTGCATTCACTCCTTGGCCAGTTTCGCCCTGACATCGGCGAATAAAGTAAAAGTGTCGCTTATATTGCGCTAACCCGCACCCCATACAGGACAGTTGACCGCCCTGGTGGGTACAATGACGTCTATTGTAACGATCATCAGGTGGTCATGAGCAAACGTAAATTAAGCCGCCAGCAGCAGTGGCGAGTCGAGAAGATTCAAGCCGAACGCGCCCAGCGCGCTGAAAAGCGCGATTCCAAGGATACCGAAAAGCTCTCTGCAGGCGAATACGGCCCAGAGCAGCCGGGTCGAGTGATGGCCCACTTTGGCCGTACGCTGGAAGTGCGTGACGCCGACGGCACACCTATACGCTGCCACCTGCGCGCCAACCTTGATGGCTTGGTAACCGGCGACCGAGTGATCTGGCGGGCAGGCCAGGATGGCTCTGGCGTGGTGGTTGCCCGTGAAGAGCGCGACAGTATTTTGAAGCGCCCTGACCCACGCGGCCAGCTTAAGCCGGTAGCCGCTAATATTGATCAGCTGCTGATTGTATTCGCCGTCGAGCCTGCACCCCACCCCAACCTGATTGACCGCTATCTGGTAGCCGCTGAAGCTACCGGCATCGCGCCTGTGCTGGTGCTGAATAAAACCGATTTACTGCCAGACGATGGCGGCGAACTCGGTCAGCTGCTGGAGCGCTATCACCAGCTAGGCTATCCGGTGGTACGCACCACCACGGCCAACCCCGAAGGGCTGGATAAGTTGCGCCAGCAGCTCGCGGGCCGCACCTCGGTATTCGTCGGCCAAAGTGGCGTGGGGAAATCATCGCTGATTGACCTACTACTGCCCGACGAAACCCTGCGTATTGGCGCGCTATCGGAAGATTCGCGTAAAGGCACGCACACGACGACCACAGCGCGTCTCTATGCCATGCGCAGCGACGAAGTAAGCAATGGCGAACTTATCGACTCGCCCGGCATTCGCGAGTTTGGCCTGATCCATCTGGACGAGCAGGAAGTGACCGATGGTTTCATCGAGTTCCACCCCTATTTGGGCCTTTGCCGCTTCCGGGACTGCCGCCACCGCAATGAGCCGGGCTGCGCTTTACTGGACGCCGTCGAGGCAGGCAAGATTCATCCAGAGCGTTTCGCCAGCTATCGACGTATTCTCGATAGCTTGAATCCGCAGTGACGAACCTACAATGACCAGGGCAACACCGCCGTTAGCCTCGTTGCAGTTGTCTTAATGTTAAGGGAGCCGGATATGAGCACCGCCAGCCACTCATCAGAACACAATCTATTGCCACTCATCGTGGAGCCGGAGCAGTTACAAGAGCACTTACAGGCGCCTGAACTGCTGATTATCGATGTGCCCGCCAATGGCGAAAGCTACCGTCAGGGCCACGTTCCCGGCGCCATTTATCTGGATTTTCGCTACTTGATGCGCGGCGAAGGCCCAGTGCCGAACGACGTGCCGTCGGTGGAGTTTCTCTCCAAGTTATTCAGCGCGCTGGGATTAACCCGCGACACCCATGTAGTGGCTTACGACGACGAAGGCGGCGGCTGGGCAGCTCGCCTGCTCTGGACACTGGAGCTGATCGGCCACACCCGCTACTCCTATCTAAACGGCGGCATTCACGCCTGGCGCGACGCAGGCCTGGAAGAGAGCACTGAGCCCACCGCGCCAACGCCAAGCGAATACCACGCTGAGATTCTCAACCCTAGTGCCGCCATTACTTGCGATGAGATCAAAGAGAAGCTCAGCAACAAACAGTTTGCCATTTGGGACGCCCGCTCCAAAGCGGAGTACGACGGCGAACGCGGCAACAACAAACACTTGGGACATATTCCTGGTGCAGTGAACATGGATTGGCTAGACGCCATGGATCGCAGCCGGGCGCTGAGAATCCGCGACTACGCCGAGCTCATGACCGAACTTAATGCCCTAGGGCTCACTCCCGATAAGGAAATTGCCACCCACTGCCAAAGCCACCACCGCAGCAGCTTTACTTGGCTTGTAGGTAAAGCGCTAGGCTTTAATATACGCGGCTACGCGGGTTCCTGGGGTGAATGGGGCAACCGCGACGATACACCCATCGAGAAATGAAGATATTACTGTGACCCTCTCCCAAAAAGCCTTTTCACTACTTCAATACCCCTTGCCTCAACACGCGCTGTCGCGCCTGACGGGTAAGTTTGCCCAGTGCGATAACCCCTGGGTGAAAGACACCCTGATTAAAGCGTTTATCAAGCGCTTTAAGGTGGATATGAGCCAGGCGCTGGAGCCAGACCCCACCGCCTACGCCACATTCAACGACTTTTTTACCCGCGCGCTGAAAGCGGATGCTCGCCCACTGGGCGAAGGTCTACTGAGCCCTGCGGATGGCACGCTTTCACAGTTTGGCCGCCTCACCACGGCGGGCAAACTGGTGCAGGCAAAAGGGCATACGTTTTCCGTCCAAACCCTGCTGGGCGGCGACAAAGCGTTAGCTGATGAGTTTTTGAACGGCAGCTTCGCGACGGTTTATCTCTCGCCAAGCGACTACCACCGCGTGCATATGCCAGTGACCGGCACGCTGCGGGAAATGATCTACGTGCCGGGGCGACTCTTTTCGGTCAACCAAGCCACCGCCAACTACGTGCCCGGCTTGTTCGCCCGCAATGAGCGTTTGGTGTGCATCTTTGATACCGAGCACGGCCCTATGGCGATGGTGCTGGTCGGCGCCATGATTGTGGCCGCCATTGAAACCGTCTGGTCTGGGCAAGTAACACCGCTGTCGGGCCACCCTCAGCGCATGCGCTTCGGGCAGCCGATTGTGCTGGAGAAAGGTGCTGAGATGGGCCGCTTCAAGCTCGGCTCCACCGTCGTGTTGTGTTTCGCTAAACCCGTGGCGTTTGGCAACCACGCGCTAGGGGCAACAGTGCAAATGGGGCAGAGCCTCGCTATCCCAACGCCCTGAGCCAGGCTGGCCGCGTTGTTAGCAGTTAGTCGTCGAAAACGCCAAGACCTCTTCCAGGCGCGTTTTACCCAGCGCTAATTGGATCAAACGATCCAGCCCCAGCGCCACGCCGGAAGAGGCTGGCAGCCCCTGTTCTAGCGCTGCCAGTAGATGAGCATCGACATCTACTTCAGGTAGCCCCAACCGGCGACGCTCGGCATTATCTGCATCGAAACGCTGGCGCTGCTCCTCGGCATCGGTCAACTCATCGTAGCCATTGGCGAGCTCGATACCGTTCAGGTATAGCTCAAAGCGAGAGGCCACCCATTCGCCATCGGCATCCTGATGACGTCGCGCCAGCGCCGCTTGGCTCGCAGGATAGTCAACGACTACGCTAAGCTCCTGTTGCCCTAAGGTTGGCTCGATAACCATTCCCATGAGCAGATCCAGGCAAGTATCGCGCCCCTCCTCGGCTAGCGCTTGGGCCGACATATTGCCCCGCTCTGCTGCTAGCGCCCGCAGCGTGACCAGCGACGTGGTGAACGGGTCTACCTCCAAGTGGCGATGAAAGAGTTCGCGATAACGGTAGTACACCACCGGGCCAGGTGACTGGGGCAATACGTGCTCCACCAGCGCCGTTGTCTCCTCTATCAACTGCGCCAGCGTGAAACCAGGGCGGTACCACTCCAGCATGGTGAATTCGATATTGTGCCGAGCCCCCACTTCGCCATCACGAAAGCTTTTTGCCAGCTGAAAAATGGGGCCGCTGTCGGCCGCCAGCAGTCGCTTCATATGAAACTCAGGCGAGGTTTGCAGCCATAGCTTGCGCTGACCTTTATCGGTGCGGGCAAGCGACGATAGCGACACTAGATGCACGTCGGTGCTGCCCCCTTGGCCGAGCACTGGCGTCTCCACCTCCCATATGCCCCGAGCAGCAAAAAAGGCGCGCACCGTCGCGATCAAACGTGCGCGCTCGCGCAAGGTGCCCATCGTTGCCGTTGGCTGCCAGTTCAGTGTCATTCCCTTCTCCCTAACAACATAAAGCCACGCAACAGTATCGCGTGGCTTTATGAACGAAATGCTTAAGCGACTATGTCTGCCGCTTTTATCATCGCGCGGTTAAGCGCGTGATACGTACTCACCAGAACGGGTGTCGATTTTCAGCACTTCACCCTGATTGATGAACAGCGGCACGCGAACCACAGCACCCGAAGATAGCGTAGCAGGCTTAGAACCACCCTGCGCCGTATCGCCTTTTAGGCCCGGGTCAGTCTCTACGACTTCCAGCTCGATGAAATTAGGCGGCGTTACGGAAATGGCCTTATCGTTCCACAAGGTAAGAATGTAAGGTACCTGCTCTTTTAGCCACTTGACGGTATCACCCAGCGCTTTTTTCTCTACCGCATACTGCTCAAACGAGCCGTCGGTCTTCATGAAGTACCACATATCACCGTCGGTATAGAGGTACTCCATTTCCAGATCCATGACGTCAGCGCCTTCTAAAGAGTCGCCAGACTTGAAGGTTTTCTCACCCACACGGCCTGTCATCAGGTTGCGCAGCTTCACGCGGTTGAACGCCTGGCCTTTACCCGGCTTCACCAGCTCGTTCTCAACGATCGAACAGGGGTCGCCGTCGAGCATTACTTTCAAACCTGCTTTGAATTCGTTGGTAGAATAGTTCGCCATAATGCCTCTCAATGGTCTGTTTCAATTGTCTATGTCGTACGTGCGGCGATCTGCCAGCCACTTACGTTACCGTCAGTTGCGTCATTGCGAATAGCAACGCCGCTAAGTGCGCGCATGATAACCCGAAGGAGGGCTTTTTGCAGGAGAACATCATTATCGCTGGTCACCACGCCCATGCCCAGGTTTCGACCTCCTGGCAGCAGCAGCTTTCTCATGCGATTCGTGATCCCGACACGCTCTGCCAACGCCTTGGTTTAGACGCCCAATGGCTGCCCGGAGCGCAGGCCGGACATCGTCTGTTCGATATTTGCGTGCCCGACGCTTACCTTGCCCGCATTAAGCCCAACGACCCTAATGACCCGCTGTTGCGTCAAGTGCTGCCTATAGGCGATGAAACACTGGCCTCACCGGGCTACGTCACAGACCCGTTAGAGGAAGCCGACCACCGCCCCGTCAAAGGGCTGATCCATAAATATGCAAACCGGGTACTTCTGATAGCAAGCCCAGCCTGCGCAATCAACTGCCGCTACTGCTTTCGCCGCCATTTTCCTTATAGCGAGAACTCGCCTTCCCGCGCCCAGTGGCAGGAAGCCCTGGACTACCTACGTGCCGACACTTCGATTCACGAAGCCATCCTATCAGGAGGCGACCCCTTTGCCGCCAGCGACCGGCAGCTGGCGTGGCTGGTCGAACAGCTAGAGAGCATTCCTCACCTAAAACGGCTGCGCATTCACACCCGCTTGCCCGTGGTCATTCCCGACCGTGTGGATGAAGGCCTGCTAAGCTGGTTAGGCAGCACCCGCTTACAAAAAGTCGTCGTGCTGCATATCAACCACGCCAATGAGATCGACCAAGCCGTGGTGGATGCCTGCACGCGCTTAAAACAGGCAGGCGTCACGCTGCTAAACCAGAGCGTTCTATTACGGGACATTAACGACAACGTGCCTACCCTCGCAGCCCTCTCGGAACGGCTGTTTGAAGCAGGCGTGCTGCCCTACTACCTCCACGTACTCGACCCAGTTCAGGGCGCCGCGCACTTTGACGTGCCTGACAAAGAGGCGCAAGCGCTCATACAAGCACTATTGGAACACTTACCCGGCTTTCTCATGCCACGGCTGGTGCGTGAAGTGCCAGGTAAGATGAGCAAGACGCCTTTGTGATCCCGATGATCTTAAGAAAGTCAGGGCATACGACAACGCCAAGTGCCGTTATCTATGGCACTTAGCTATTTATCCTAGCTCTTTGAAAGAAGCATCAGGGCGCTTCCCCAAAGCTTGATTGACTGCTTTAACGCTCAGCCGCATGGCAGGCAAGAGCACCCAAATTAACGGTCTCAATAGCCAGCGATAGCTATTAACCCGGCATCTAAACTTTCAGTCGAGCAGTTCCCCCTCGACCCCAGACTGGCGTACTAGCAGCCCTTAACAGCGACCCAGCCACCCCAGCAGCTCACGCTGTACGTCTTGTGAAGGTAGATACTCCTGCTCCAGGCGCCCTTGTGGTTGGGCTTTAAGCAAATGGAAAAAAGCCACTTCATGCTCAGTCAGGCCGCTGCTCGGCAGCTCGGCTTGAACCGGCTCTGGCACGGCGCAGTCACGGCAAAATGCCTTGAAGTGCGCCTCGCTCATCATCAGCGGAGTAATCGTAGGCAGTGCCTGCCTCGCTCTGGCCAGCATCAGCAGTCCCCAAGTATCCATATCGCCCCAATAGGCGACCGCTTTTGTTTTTAGCGCCTCACCTGATAGCCAGTGTACATCTAGCCCTGCGCCAAGAATCGCCACTGTACCCGGCATGCCGGGTAGCAAGTGCTCACACTGCTCATTCTCGACCACCACCACCCGCGAGCCCGGCAGGCAAGTATCCGCCAGTTCTCTGGCGGTGATGCGCTGACGCTTAAAAGGCAGCAACCCCTTCTCCAAGGGCACCACCAGCAGCCAGTGATCTTTATCGTCGGGGGCATCCAGAAAACCGTTTAAGCCTTGTTGGCTAGCCATGCCGTCGTAGCGTTCATCCAGCAGGCGTGTCAGTAACACCGTGTTGCGCTCGATAAACTTGGTGTCCACCCTCAGTCCGTTGAGCAATCTTAATGGTCGACCTTCTGCCATCCCCGGAGAAAGCGAGTCCGCCAGCGCTGCAGCGGCAGTGATTTCGCTAACAGACTTATTGCGCCAGAGGGCGCGTTCGCGAACCAGCACCTCCCAGTAACGCTGGTTGACGCTGCCTACCAGAGTTTCCAGCAGCGCAAACTCCTGCTGCACGTCGCCATCCGCCGTAGCGGCGGCCCATTCAGACGGCGTGTGCAACACCCACTGCACGGGGAGTGACACCGGCTCAGCAGCAGCGCGGAAGTTGATATCTTGAAACACCACCTCACCAACGGTTATCTGCCGCCAGCGCTGCACATGGGCCTGCACCAGACCGGTTTGATCGGCAAACTGGCGGCCGCTGGGTTTGCCAATGGGGATCACCAGCGGCCAACTCTCCGAGGATAACAATCGCTCTACCCGCCAGAACGCTTGCTGCCACTGCTTAGCCAGGCGAGCAGCGATCTCACTCGGGGACTTCATTGCGCGCCTCACGCCGCTTTTCACGCACGGCATCCAGCGCCTGCCAACTGATCGGCGTCAGGCTGGAGGCATTACCACGGCGATGCACCACCACCGCCGAGCGGGTGTGCTTGCGCAGCAAACGCATCTCCTTATTGGGGGTAATAAACAGCGCATGAAGGTGGAATTCGTTGAGCGCGGCAATAATTCGCCCAGCTACAGCATTCGAACTGCGCGAAAAGGCTTCATCCAGCACGATGGTGCCAAACAGCGGCCGAGGGCTGCCGTCGGGGCACAGCGCGTAACTCAGCGAGGCCGTCAGCACATAGGAGGCGATAATCTCTTTTTCGCCACCGCTACCGCCCTGGGAACCCGAGCGGGTTTCAATCACACGCCCATCGGCCCGGTCGATCATGGCGACTTTAAACTCAAGCCTAAAACGCGGATCCAATAGCGCTCGCGCGCCGAGGGTGCGCTGGCGTTCGCAGGCATCGCGCAGCAGGGCGATAATATATTGCAACGCCTTGTACTGGCTTTCGCCGCCATCCTCGACAAACCGCGACGAGGCGAGCGCCGTATTGGCCCGGGTAAAGGTGCGCAGGCTTTCATGCACCACCTTGTTGGCCACTAACTGTAGGTAACGGCCGCGCTGGAAGTCTACCCGCCGCAGGGTGTTATTGAGGTCTTCCAACCGCTCTTCGATCCGCTCTACTTCCCCCTCGATGGTGGCCAGCAGCTGTGATACGCCCTGATCGGAAGAGTCGGTGAGGTATTGCTGAAAACGCTGCTGCTTGTCGGGCAGTGCTTCTTCGGTGAGCACCTTGAGTCGGGCCAGGTAGTCGGGCACATCGTCGAGCTCCCGCCCAACCTCAGAAAGCGCCCCGCGGTCTTCCCGCTGGGCATCCGACATGGCTTTGACCAACTCTTTTTCCACTCGGCTTTGGGTCGTCCGCAAGGTGGTCAGTTGCTGTTGCAACTGGGTAGTAGCTTGGCGCTCCAGCTCATCAACATTGGCAAGCTGCCGTTGATCAAGGGGAGAGAAATGGCCATCAGCAAGGGTGCGCTCCGCCTCCTTCAGCCCTGCTTCGCTTTTGCGAAACGCCTGCTGCTGCTCTTTTTGGGCGGTTTCCAGCCGGTTGTTTAACTGGGCACACTGCCTGATGCACTGCGTTTTTTGCTGCTCCAGCGTGGCCAACTCATCGCGGGCTTGCTCCAGTTGGCGTTTGGCTGTCGCCGCATCGGAATCGGGTGCGGTCAAGGCGGCCAGTTTGTCCCGCTGCTGTTGCCATTCACGCTCGGCCTGGGGCGCATTGATCTCCTCATAGTCCAACGCTGCCAGCCTGGTTAACAGCACTACCTGCTGTTCAAGCGCAGCCAGTGAGGCCTTCGCCTGCTCCTCTTCCGCCCTGGCGCTCTGTAAGCGCGCTTCTGCTTCGCTGATTTGCGCGCTTAACGCCGCCAGCCGGTCACGGTTATCAAAGCCAGTTTGCCAATCGTCGCTTAGCCGCTTCTGATCCTGCTTGTCAAAAAAGCGTGCCTTGCCCGACATCAACCCTTCCGCCGTCATGGCATGGGGAGTCTCTCGCAACCTCTCCGGCGAGCCAACGCAGTGCCTGTCCAGCCCGGCTAAAAGCTCCTTAACCGCTTCCCGGTAGGGGTGATCCTTGTAGTCGAGCTTGCGGGTAAAGCCATCCTCAAAAAAGCGCGGCTGGCTGGCGGGCGGTTTCACTTCCAGGAGTCGTACATGCAGCGCATTGTGGCGGCTATTGATCCAGTCTAGCGCTTGGTGGCTGGCCTCCGGCGGCACCAAAATACGCAACCGGTGGCTACCCATCGCCCGTTCAATCGCGCCGCGCCAGGCTTGCTCGTCCGCTTTTACCTGTACCAGCTCGGCGACAAAGGGCAGGTCGTCTTCGCCGAGTGCCAACGCTTCGGCCAGCAGGGAGCGAAATTGTTGAAAGCGCCCCGGGATATTAGACCCTGGGCGCGCTTTCGCCTCGGCCAGCTCTTTGTGCAACTCCGTGCACTCATGCTCCATCCGATAGCATTGGCTGCCCTGCTCAAAGGCCGCCTGCTTGGCGGCGTCAAGCGCCTGCTGAACCTCGCGCAACTGCTCGGCAGCCAGCATCTGATTGGTGGCGACCGCTTCACGGTTGAGGGCATCGTCAAAGGAGAGCGAGCGTGCCAATCGCTGGTAGTCTGCCGCATGGCGCTGGCAGCGCTCCAGGTTGGCTTGCTTTGCCTTGACCAGCGCTTCCAGGGTCTCAATATCCGAACCGCCCAGACGCAGATAAGCTTCATTTAAACGCTCACAGGTACGCTGCTGGTGAGTGCAGCTCTCCTCAGCGGCTGCCAACTCGGCCTCGGCCTGCTGGGTTTGTTGCTGAAGACGCTCGGCTTCGGCCTTCCACAGCCGGTGAGCCTGTTCACCAAACCACACCGGCAGTACCCGGCTGAGGGTTTCCTGGTCATCAAGTAGCGTTTGGTTGTGCAGGTACTTATCCCAACCGGTTTTAATCGGTTCCAGAGAGCGCTGCTGGCGGCGGGCGATTTCAAGCTCTTCATGAATGGCGGTGAGGTCATCGAAGCTATCGGCGACTTCCCGGGCGCGCTGAAACTGGGCGTTATCGTCTAGCACTAACTCGCGAAAAATTTCGTCAATGCTGTTTAGCTGCTTCAACCCTGCCGCTCGGTTGAGCAAGTTGAAGGCGTTATCACGCACTTCGAAAAAGTCCCGCAGCCTCGCTAAAAAGCCCTTTTTGCTGGGGTACGTCCAGATACCGGTGTCTGTCTTATCCTGTTGGCGCAAGGCGCGCATACCGCCTTCCTGCTGCAGTGTCAGCCAGCGATGCAGAGTATGTTCGGGGGCAGTACTGAACAACCAGAGCTTTTTCATATCCGAGGGCGACATGCTGGTGCTGTCGAACCACAGCAGGGCACCGATACGCACCAGGCTTTCACCATTACTGAGCGTCGCCACCAGCCCCGTCACGGTCTTACCGGGCCGGGCAATATGCGACTGCCCCTCACTGCCATCGCCGGGGCCACTCACCCCGCGCACGTAAGAGACCAGATCCCGGTCACTCTCATGGCCACCGGTAGAGGCAAGGTTGTACTTGGGATTGGCCGTGAGCAGGGTCATCAATGCATCCACCAGCGTGGTCTTGCCACTGCCAGTGGGACCAATGATGGCGCTACCCTGAGCGTCGATATCAGCCTTGTGCATACCACCAAAGCCACCCCAGTTGAACAGCTCCAGGGTTTGCAGGATATAGGTGGGAGCCAACTGCCAGGCGGTCGCCTGTTCCTCATCCAGCAGCGAAGGCTGGCTAGGCGTTGCCGTGATCATGGCATCCCCTCTTTGTCACTGTCCTGGCGGTCACTACTCTCCGCGGCGACTCTTGCCTTTAACTCATACAGCAAGGCAGTGAGGTTCTCCGGGTTGGCCAGGTGAGCGATCATTGACCGGATGACTACCCGCTCGTGACTGTCCGGCGCCGAGACCAGGCCATGCCCCTTGAGCTGATCCAATAATTGCAACATGCGCGTGCGCTCCCGGGCCTCGCTGCCACTCTCCCCCAAATACACCTGCATATGCGGAATCAGCTCGTCAACCGCCACCATGGCGTCACCGGCGCCCGTGCCAGCGTCCTGCTCGTAAGCGATGAAGTGCTGACGCAAAATAGCCACCAGCAGCGTCTGCTCCATATTCAGCCGCTGCTTGCGCACCAGTGGATGCGACCACTCGTCTTGAAACACATCGCCATCCTCATGACGCACCGCCAGAAATACCAACCCACGGATCTCATCGGCGCGGGCAATTAAATCCAGGGGCTCTAACGTTGCATTGAGCCTCTCCATGGAGGCCAGGGCCGTTCGATAAAGATGCGGGCGCAGGCTCTCTTCCAGCAGCCCCATACGCAGCAGCTCTTGAGCCACTTCCCGCAGTTTGACGTCGGTACGCGCGCTATTTTCTCCGTCGGTACCTGCGAGCCCTTCCTCAGCCATTGAATGGGACGAATCCTTCCCTTCTGGAGGCGATTGCTCTTCACTCACCTCGTCTGCCTGCTGGCGTCCAACAATCTGATCAAAAACACCCGCCATACTTAAAACTCCCACTCAATGCCCTGCAACGCCTGCTCACTCAAGGAAACCAGCGGCACTTTGAATAGCCAATCGCACTGTTCATCATCGGTAATGACTACGTCCTGAACATCCTGCCCGGTTATCTCAACCCCAGCTTCCCGCGCCATGCCCAGCCAGAGCGCCAAGGTTTCCAGGTCATGACTGGGCGGCAGGCGCTCGGCGAGCTCCAGCAGGGTGAGTGGGCGCCCTTCTGCCGCCAGCAGCGCCAGTGTTTCCTGCACCAAAGCGTCGCGGTCGAGCCCATCCAGAGAATCCCAGAACTCAGTCTCGACATCGCTCAAATCGCTCGTCTGCTGAGCCAAATCCAGCGTCTCCTCCTGCTCGTTTTCCAGCACCTTGAAACGCAGCCGCTCGATCACCGATAAGTTGCCCAAGGCAAAGCCCAGCGGCGGCAGCGCTGACATCTCTGAACGACGCACTTTCTGGCGCTGCCAATCCAGCGCCTGAGCGGTATGAAAGATATCATTGAGCAACTGTCCGACGCGGTGGTGTTCGGCCGCCAAACCGGTCTTGAGGAAGCCTTTGACATCCTTTTCACTGCGCGCTCTGGCTTGTAATACGGACTGACTTTCCAGAACCAGCCGCATGCCCAGCTGTTTAAGATCCTGCCGCTGTAACCGACCAAGCGCTTTCTCAGCAGCGGGGTGGACGAGAATAGTGCGTAGCTGCTGGCGCATCATATCCAGCGCGGCGGTTTGGCGTAGCTGTTGCAAAAAACTATCGAACACACGGCCCTCTGGGGTGTCCAGCAAAGCCTCCTGACCATCCAGCAAGCGATCGACAATATCCCCCCGATGATACTTCTCGGACATGATCGATTGGCGCAGTTGGCGATCCGCCTCTCGCCAGGAGTCTTCCACTCGCCGAAAATCGGCACGCAGCCCAGTGGCCAAATGAAACACTTCTCTTATATTTTCAATAGCTTGCTGTTCCGAAAGCACCGGCACATGACCAGCCTCCGCGTCGGCCAATTCGCCCTCCAACTGTTGGATTTTGCGCCGAATCGCTGCTTTGCGACTCTCAGGGTTGGGGTTGAGGCTTACTTCCAGGCTTTCGATTTCCCGTTGCACCACCGACAGCCGCGACGCAGTAGAGGTCATGATGCGGTTGTCCAGCGAATCGACAAACTGAATCGCCGACGACAAGGCATCGGTGGCATACAACCGTTGACCACGCTCAGTGACCAGGCCCCGACGTATCCACTCGCGCAGCTCACGCCCAGCCTGCTGTCGCGTATTGTCAGGATCAATGGCGTACTCATCCTGCTCGGCATAACGCCCCAGCATTTGCGACAGCGCCTCTAGCGCGTCTGACTCGGCGATACCATCTTCGCTAAACTCAAACAACGAGGTCAGGCAGCCCAGCACCAGAGGCGCTCGGGGGGATGCCAGCAACAGCCAGGCAGGGTGCTGCTTGCGAGCAGCGATGTAGTGGCGTGTGCGTTGCTGGGGGTTACTATCCATAGTGATACATCTAAGCTGGTTGAGTATTAAGCGCTATCTACCCCAGCGACTCCGCCGTCACATTGGCAGCAGGCGCTTGGGTAGAGTGATGGCGATTGATGGCACTCAGCACGCCTTTCATGGAGGCGCTAGTGATGCTTTCATCGGTACCTACGCCAAACACGGCTTTGCCATCAATGCGTACTTCCACGTAAGCGATCGCTTCGGCATCCGCCCCTTGGCCGCGGGAGTGTTCATGATAGTCAATGATTTCGACCTCTTGGCCGCTCGCCACCAGCGCCTTGATAAACGCGGCCAGCGGGCCGTTGCCTTCACCGGTCAGGGTCTGGCGTTGGCCGCCGTTTTCGACAATGGCCTCTAGCGCGACTTTGGGGCTATCTGGCTCGGAGGAAAGACGGTGATTCACCAGTGCCAGCGGTGACCGCTGCTCTAAATACTCATCGGCAAAGGCTTGGTAGATCATTTGTGAGGTGATCTCTTTGCCGGTGCGGTCCGCCACTTCCTGCACCACTTGGCTGAACTCGATGGAGAGCCTGCGGGGCAGCTCGATACCGTGCTCCTGCTCCAGCAGATAGGAGATGCCGCCTTTGCCTGACTGGCTGTTGACGCGAATCACGGCTTCGTAGCTGCGCCCGACATCCATGGGGTCGATGGGCAGGTACGGCACGTCCCAGGGGGCTTCTGGGTTGGCGCGACGCTCGGCCATGCCCTTCTTGATGGCATCCTGGTGCGAACCGGAAAACGCCGTGAACACCAGGTCGCCCACGTAAGGGTGGCGCGGATGAACCGGCAGCTGGTTGCAGTACTCCACTTCGCGCATGATTGGCGTGATATTGGAGAAATCGAGCTGAGGGTGTACGCCCTGGGTATACATGTTCATCGCCAGTGTCACGATATCGACATTGCCAGTACGCTCGCCGTTGCCAAATAGCGTGCCCTCGACGCGATCCGCTCCCGCCATCAACGTGAGTTCGGCCGCCGCGACGCCGGTGCCGCGGTCGTTGTGCGGGTGCACGCTGACGATCAAGGTATCGCGCTTTTTCACATGGCGGCAGAACCACTCGATCTGATCAGCGTAGTTGTTGGGCGTAGCGACTTCGACCGTGGCTGGCAGGTTGACGATCATTTTGTTGTCGACGCTGGGGCCAAAGGTGTCCATCACCGCTTCGACGATCTCGACCGCGAAATCCATCTCCGTGGTGGTGAATAGCTCGGGTGAGTACTGGAAAGTCCAGTTCGTTTCCGGATTGGCCGCCATCAAGTCACGTATCTGCGCCGTGGCGTCCACGGCAATTTGCACGCACTCAGCCTTGTCGACGTTGAACACCACCCGTCGAAACATCGGGTCGGTGGCATTGTAGACGTGCACGATGGCACGCTTGGCGCCCTTCAGCGCCTCGAAGGTGCGCTCGATCAGATGCGGCCGTGCCTGGGTCAGCACCTGGATAGTGACGTCGTCGGGAATCTTGTCCTGCTCGATCAACGAGCGCACGAAATCGAAATCGGTTTGCGACGCAGAAGGAAAGCCCACTTCGATCTCTTTGAAACCGATCTTCAGCAGCATGTCGAACAACCGCTGCTTGCGCTCCTGATCCATGGGGTCGATCAGCGACTGGTTGCCATCGCGCAGGTCGACGCTGCACCAGATGGGCGGCGTGTCGATACGCTGGCCGGGCCACTGACGGTCGGGCAGGTCTACCGCCACGAAAGGGCGATACTTTTTAGAGGGGTCCTTCATCATCATCGTGGCTCTCCTGTTATTCGTCGCGGTCGGGCTTTGCTTGCCCAGTACTGGCTTGCGCGGCCGCCTGCAGGGCGGACTCCATGCGATCCAACTGGCTGCGCAGTGCGCGCACGTCGTCACGCAGGCCCTGTATCTCTGCAGCTTCGCCTTCTCCGCTTTCTAAATCAATCTGTGCGCTCTCTTTCTGCATCACGTCCAACACGATACCGATCATCATATTCAGGAAAATGAACGCATTCAAAAAGATGAAGGTCAGAAAGTAGATCCAGGCGTAGGGGTACTGCTCCATGGTGGGATACAGCACCGCCGTGGCCCAGCTCTCGAAGGTGGCCACCTGGAACAGCGTCAGCATGGCCAGCGCAATGTTGCCCCACAGCTGCTCATCCACGGTATGGAAGATGAAGCTGCCCACCGCCGCGTAGATATAGAAGATGATGAACATCAGCAGCGCCACATAGCCCATCCGTGGAATGGACTTGATCAACGCCACCAGCAGCAGGCGCAGCTCGGGAATCATCGACACCAGACGCAGCACCCGGAAGATGCGCAGCAGGCGTGCCAGCAGCACCATCTCAGAGTCGTCCATGGGGATGAGGCTGGCCGTGACGATCAGGAAGTCGAAGATGTTCCAACCCTTCTTGAAGAAGTTGGTCAGATTGCGTTCGGCGGCCATGCGAATCAGCAGTTCCACCAGAAAGAAGATGGTGACGGCGACGTCCAGATAGGTCAGCCACTGCTCGAACTGACTGACCTCATCGTAGGTGCGGGCACCGATGGTCATGGCAGACAGCACGATGATGGCGATCACTACGGTCTCGAACAGCTTGTTACTACGCAGCTTTTCAAAGCGGGCTTGCCAGGTATTGAAGGGTTCACTCATGGAACAAGAAGTCTCTAAACGGTTAACGTCGACACTTTATACTAAAATTACACACCTTCCATACAAGTGATATCCTGTTGTTTCACTTGATGTATCTTCGCCTCCAGGGCAACCCTCTTTGCTCTGGCGATTTTTTTGATTTTTTGCGCTGGATGACCTCATGACACTGCTGTGGATCGCCTTACTGCCGTTACTGGGCGTACTGGTGCCGGCACTGACTGCCCAACGCGGCCGCACTTGGTGCTCGCTCGCAACGGGCATACTGCCAGCAACAGCACTGCTACTTACGCTGCTGCAAATACCTGCCCTGATGGAGGGTGAAGCGCTGCGTTTTGCTGCCACCTGGATGCCCGCACTCGGCCTGGAGCTTGCGTTTCGTCTCGATGGCCTGTCGCTGCTCTTCAACCTGCTCATTTTGGGCATTGGGCTATTGATTCTATTGTATGCCCATTTTTACTTGGCAAGCGATGAGCCTTTTGGACGCTTTTACGCCTTCTTGATGCTGTTTATGGCCTCGATGGTCGGCATCTCGATGTCCGATAACCTTATCCTGCTCTGGCTATTTTGGGAGTTGACCAGTCTCTCCTCCTTCCTGCTAATTGGCTTTTGGTCCTACCGCAGCGATGCCCGTAAAGGCGCGCGCATGGCGCTGACCGTGACCGGTGCAGGCGGCCTAGCACTGCTAGCAGGCTTACTGCTGCTGGGCGATATGGCAGGTAGCTACCGCATGGATGACGTGCTGGCCAGTGGCGCACTCATTGTGTCTGACCCGCTCTACCCACTCATGCTCGGGCTTGTACTACTGGGCGCATTCACCAAATCCGCACAGTTCCCGTTCCAGTTCTGGCTTCCCCATGCCATGGCGGCTCCCACGCCCGTTTCTGCCTACCTGCACTCAGCCACGATGGTAAAGGCGGGTATTTTCTTAATGGCCCGGTTGCATCCCGCCATTGCGGATAGCGCATTGTGGAGCGTGGTCGTGCCGCTGGTAGGTACCATCACGCTGCTTTACGGCGCGTGGTTTGCGCTGTTCAAAACCGACTTGAAAGGCATTCTGGCGTTTTCGACCGTCAGCCATTTGGGGTTGATCACCGTCCTGCTGGGCATTGGCAGCCCCATGGCCGTGTTGGCCGCGCTGTTCCATATCCTTAACCACGCCACCTTCAAAGCGGCGCTGTTCATGAGCGCGGGCATCATCGACCATGAAACCGGCACCCGAGAGCTGAAGCAGCTTGGCGGGCTCAGAAAGGCGATGCCCGTCACCGCGCTGCTGACCACCTTGGCCGCCGCCGCCATGGCGGGGGTGCCGCTGTTTAACGGCTTCCTCTCGAAAGAGATGTTCTTTACCGAAACCCTCGCCACTCCAGTACTCGGCGGTTTGAGCTGGGTGTTGCCCGCCCTGGCGACGCTGGGCGGCATTCTCTCCGTCGCGTACTCACTGCGGCTGGTTCATGCGGTGTTCTATAAGCCAGCCCGCGAGCAAACGCCTAAATCCCCCCACGAGCCGCCCCACCTGATGCGCTTGCCCGTGGAACTGCTGGTGACGCTCTGCGTGCTGGTGGGGCTATTCCCTGCCTTTTTCGCGACAGGCATTCTAGAGCTAGCCACCCAAGCCGTTTTGGGCGAACCGTTGTCGTTCCGCCTCGCCATCTGGCACGGCGTGAATTTGCCGCTGATGATGAGCTTGCTAGCCTTTGCAGCGGGCATAGCCATGTACTGGCGTCATGCTGATCTGCGCCGCTTTGTGCAGCCCTTCGCCAGTGTGGATGCGCGCCGCGTATTCGAGCGGTTCATCATTACCGTGGGCTACCGGGCCGAGCAGGTCATCACTAAGCTGGAAGGCAACTCGCTACAGCGCTATATGGGATGGTTGCTGGGTGCTGCCCTGCTGATGGGGCTGATCGGCCTTGCCAGCGTCCAAGAATTGACCGGCACAAAAGGTAACCAGCCGATAGATGGCGTGGTGCTGCTAGGCGCGGGCATGCTAATTTTTGGTGGTATTGCCACCGCAGCGACTCACCGCTACCGCTTAATTTCGCTGCTGATGCTGTCAGTAGTAGGGCTCTTTGTCGCCCTCACCTTCGCACGTTTCTCGGCACCTGATCTCGCGCTCACTCAGCTGTCGGTAGAAGTCGTCACGATGATTCTGCTGATGCTGGCGCTATTCTTCTTGCCACAAAACCCCCCCACCGAATCGAGCCCGTTGCGCAACGTGCGCGATATTCTGCTAGCCGGTGCGCTAGGGCTGGTGGTCGCCAGCTTGAACTACGCGGTGATGACCCGAGAAACGCTATCGATCTCCAACTTCTTCGTGGAGAACAGCAAACCCGGTGGCGGCGGCTACAACGTAGTCAACGTCATCTTGGTCGACTTCCGGGGCTTCGATACCCTGGGCGAAATTACCGTACTGGCCATTGCAGGCCTGGCTATCTTCAAGCTGCTCAACCGCTTGCGTCTGTTCATGCCCCACAGCGACGGTGAAGGCCGTGCTTGGTCGCCGGATCGCTACCCGGCCATTTTGACGTCTATCTCAATGACGCTACTACCACTGGCGCTGCTGGTCTCGGCCTTCATCTTCTTACGCGGCCATAACCAACCCGGCGGCGGCTTTATTGCCGGTTTGATCACTGCGGTTGCGTTGATCCTGCTGTACATGGCGCGGGGCGTTGAGTGGGCGCAGGAGCGCCTGAACTTCCCCTTCCAGCCGGTCGCCGTGGTCGGTGTGGCCATTGCCACGCTCACCGGGCTAGGCAGCTGGCTATTGGGCTATCCCTTCCTGACCTCGTCGTTTGGGTATTTCAGCCTGCCGCTGATTGGCACGTTCGAGCTTGCCACGGCCCTGCTGTTTGACCTGGGTGTGTACCTTGCAGTGGTAGGTGCCACGCTGATGATTCTGGCCAACCTGGGTAAGGTGACGACACCACACCGCCCGGTGACCGACCCGAAAACGTCAGACACCCACGACACGCCGAATGAAAAGGAATCCCACTAATGGAAATGCTCTACGCCATTACTACGGGCATCTTAACCTCCTGCGGGCTCTACCTGACGCTGCGTGGAAGAACGTTCCCGGTCGTTGTGGGCCTGACGCTGCTCTCCTACGCGGTCAACCTGTTCCTGTTCTCCATGGGCGGGCTGACGACGGACGGTGCTGCGCTGGTGAACGAAGGCTCTCAGTTTGCCGACCCGCTGCCCCAGGCGCTGGTTCTCACCGCTATCGTCATCGGCTTTGCCATGACGGCGTTCGTCGTCATTCTTGCCATGCGGGCGCGCAGCGAAGTGGGTAACGACCACGTGGATGGTAAAAAGGAAGACCGCGAATGATTCAGCATCTAATTGTGTTGCCCGTGGTACTACCCCTGGTCGCGGGTATTTTATTGCTCTACCAGCGCCAGGGGCTGGCGCACTACAAGCGCGCTGTGAGCGTTATTGCCACCCTGCTTCTGCTGCTGGTGTCGATTGCCCTGGTGCGCCAAGCCGCCAGCGGTGAGATCACCTATTACGCCCTAGGCGACTGGCAGCCACCGTTTGGCGTAGTGCTAGTGCTCGACCGCCTCTCCGCGCTGATGGTGCTGCTCACGTCCCTTCTCGCCGTGGGCGCCGTGGTGTTTGCCTGCGGTGGAGACGACGAAAAAGGCAGCAACTTCCACGGTTTGTTTCAGTGGCAGTTGCTAGGCATCAACGGCGCGTTTTTGACAGGGGACTTGTTCAACCTGTTCGTCTTCTTTGAAGTGCTGCTGCTGGCCTCCTACGCGCTGCTGCTGCACGGTGGCGGCAAAGCGCGCATTCAGGCAAGCGTTCACTATGTGGTGCTTAACCTAGCGGGCTCGTCGCTATTTTTGATTGCCGTGGGCATTCTGTATGGGGCCACCGGCACGCTCAATATGGCGGATATGGGCTATAAGCTTGCTAGCCTGCCCGCCGAGCGCGAGGGCTTAGTGACCGCAGGCGCGCTAATGCTGCTGGTCGTCTTTGGCCTCAAAGCCGCTATTTTGCCGCTCTATTTCTGGCTCCCCCGCGCCTATGCGGCGGCCCCTGCCCCGGTGGCAGCGCTGTTTGCGATCATGACCAAGGTGGGCATCTACGCCATTCTGCGGGTCTATTCGCTGATTTTTGGCGAGCAGGCTGGCGGACTTGTGGCGCTTGAGCAGCCTTGGGTGTGGTGGTTAGCGCTAGCCACCTTGGCAGCCGCTGGCGTTGGTGTGATGGCCGCTCGCGACCTACGCCTGCTGGTGGCCTACTTGGTGCTGATTTCGGTCGGCACGCTGCTGGCAGGTGTGGGCATGCGCTCGGTAGAGGCCACCTCTGCCTTGCTCTACTACCTGATCCATACCACGCTGATCACCGGTGGCCTGTTCTTGCTGGCTGAGATGATTGGCCTGCAGCGCGGCAAGCCGGGTACGCGCATCGTCAAAGGGCGCCCGCTGGTTCAGGGTAACGCCCTGGCGATCACCTTTTTCATCGGTGCGATTGCCGTGGTGGGGATGCCACCCCTTTCAGGCGCGCTGGGTAAAGCGATGGTGCTAGTAGCCGCAGAAGGCACTCAGCGCGTGTGGCTATGGCCACTGCTGCTGCTCGCCAGCCTAGCATCACTCATCGCGCTCTCCCGTGCAGGCTCTACGCTGTTTTGGCGCAGCCACCGGGGCAGCCCCAGCGGTAGCCCTCTTTCGCGCTACCAATGGTTCGGTATGCTCTGGCTACTCAGCGCCGCGCCTTTACTGGTGGCGTTTGCCGGGCCGGTGAGCAGCTACACCCAAGCCACCGGCGAGCAGCTCGCCAACCCACAGCTGCTAATTGAAACGCTGCTGCCCGATGCAGGAGAGACGCCATGATTACCCCTCGCAAATGGCTGCCCACCCCAGTTCTTTCGATACTGCTGCTGTTGGTGTGGCTGCTGCTGGTGCGCAGCTACGCCTTTGGCCAGCTCGTTCTGGGGGGTGCGCTGGCTATTCTGATCCCTTTGTTAACCCACCGCTTTTGGGATGCTCGGCCACGGATCAGCAAGCCTATGATGCTGCTGCGTTTTGGCCTGCGGGTATTGGGCGATATCGTCACCGCCAACTTTGAGGTCGCGTACCTGATCGCTAACCCATGGCGCAAGCTAAAGCCTCACTTCATCGAGTATCCTCTGATGTTGGAGGAGCGTTTTACCATCACGCTGCTGGCCAGCACGATCAGCCTGACCCCGGGCACCGTTTCGGCCAACCTGCGAATGGATGGCAAATCCCTGCTGATTCACGCACTGAACGTGGATGATGAAGAAGCGCTCATTGAGCAAATACGCGAACGCTACGAACGGCCGCTCAAGGAGATTTACGAATGCTGAGTATTGCGCTCTATATCACCTTAGCGCTGGTGGTGATGGCCCTGCTAATGAACCTTTATCGGCTTACCGTAGGCCCCGATCTCCCTGACCGGGTACTGGCGCTGGACACCATGTACGTCAACTCCATCGCGCTGATCGTATTGCTCGGCTTGTGGCTCAACAGCAAGACTTACTTTGAGTCAGCGCTGTTGATCGCCATGCTCGGCTTTATCAGTACGGTAGCCGTGTGCAAGTACATTCTACGCGGGGATATTATTGAATGAGCCCGATCAATGAGGTGCGTTTATGCCATTCTTAGTTGAAGCGCTGATTTCCCTACTGTTAATAGCCGGAGGCGTGTTTGTGTTTATAGGCTCGCTAGGCATGGCCCACCTGCGCGATTTCTATATGCGCCTACATGGCCCTACTAAAGCCACTACGTTGGGCATCGGCTGCATGCTGATTGCCTCCATGGGGTATTTTTGGAGCGTCGATGGTAAGCCGGATATCCAAGAGCTGCTGATTACGCTGTTCCTGTTTATTACCGCCCCAGTAAGCGCTCACCTGCTGGCCAAAACCGGCTTGCATATGCAGTTAAAGCACACCCAAAAAACCCAGGGCAAACCGGTCGAGTTGCGCCCTGAAGAGGTCGGCGAAAAGCCGGTACCTCACCCGGACAAAGGGCACGGCTAAGCTTCGCTGCCCTATTTGCTCAAGCGCTGGCAACCGCCAGCGCTTTTTATTGCCCGCTATGCTAAACCGCTGAGCGAGCACCAAAAGTGTCAGCCTCACGCATGATCTGCTCTCAAGAGAAAGTAGTGGCGGATGCCACTTTCCGGTAAGCTCTTGCCGATTGATTTTTTGTGGTGAGGTACATCTATGTGGAGCCTACTCAGGCTATCTGCACTTTCATTATCCGCCTTGGTACTCGTAGGCTGCTCCGACCCGAAAGTCGATACGAGCTCCATGCCTGCAGCGGTGGTCTCAATCGAGAAAGTGCGTGAGTCGCTGCCCACCTATAAGCGCGACGAGTTTGATACCGCGCTGAAGATCATAGCCATGTCATCGTTTAACGGTATCGATCTCTTTAACCCCCAACGCATGAACGCTGCTGAAATTGCTGAATCGGCTAATGCCTATATGCACGGGCTAACGGGCGACGAAATTATTGAGCGCGCTGACAAGATGCTGCGCCAGCGGCGTGCACGAGAGCGGGAGCAAGCACTGCGCACGCTTAACCGGCTAGAAGCCAAACAGGACAGCGCCCAGCGCGCCCAAGAGCATTTAGCGCAAATCAGCATTGATAATGCGCGTTACTACATCAGCACCAGCCCCTACGGCGCACTGGAACCGGTGATTGAGCTAACGGTGACGAACGGCTCTGACCGCGCGGTTGCAGAGCTCATGCTGCACGGCGTACTGAAAAGCCCTAACCGCGAGGTGGCCTGGGTGGATGAAACATTCTACTACGTTATTTCCGGCGGCCTAGCGCCAGGGGAAAGCGCCACCTGGAGCCTCGCCCCTAACCGTTTTGGCCCCTGGGGCAACGATCAAATACCGCGTAATGCCGTACTGACACTAACACTGCTCGGGGTTAACAATAGCGAAGGTGAACCGCTATGGGATGCCCCCGCGTTAACCGATAACGAGGCCGAGCGGCTTGAGGAACTGCGCGCTGAATATGGCGGAGTAAATCCGCAAAGAGCGGCGAATTAAGCAAACGGCGGTGCTTAGCACCGCCGTTTGCTTACTAGGTGAGTACACGGTGGTTAAATCAAGTCGGCTTCACCGTAGCCCAGCAGATACAGCACGCCATCCAGCCCTGCCACGGAGATCGCCTGACGCGCTTCGGCACGCACGAGGGGTTTAGCGCGGAACGCCACGCCTAGGCCAGCTTTCGCCAACATCTTCAGGTCGTTCGCCCCATCACCTACGGCGACGGTTTGCGCTAAGGCTACCCCTTCCCGCTCGGCAATTTGCTGCAGTAGCGCGGCTTTACGCTCGGCATCGACAATTGGCTCATGGACCGCACCGGTAACTTTGCCATTCTCAATCACCAGCTCGTTGGCGTGGATTTCATCAAACCCAAGCCGCTCCTGCAGGTAACGGGCAAAGTAGGTAAAACCGCCGGATAAAATAACCGTACGGAACCCCAAACGTTTCAGGTTCGCCATCAGACGCTCAACGCCATCCATCAGCGGCAGTTCAGTAGCAATATTCGCCAATACCGACTCATCCAGGCCTTCCAGCTTGCTCATGCGCTCGCGGAAGCTGGCCTTAAAATCCAGCTCGCCGCGCATGGCGCGCTCGGTGACTTCCGCCACCTCGTCGCCTACCCCGTGACGGCGCGCCAGCTCATCAATCACTTCCGCTTTAATCAACGTGGAGTCCATATCAAAACAGACCAAACGGGGTGCGACACCGCCCCGCTGGTTCCGTTGGACCACCATATCCACACCGAGGGTTTCACTCAGCTCCAGCGCCGCATGGCGAAGGGAGGTTAATTCACTGGATGCGCCGCTCAAGTGCAGCTCCACACAGTCGATAGGCTCGCCTTTTTCCGTATCGGCAAGCCGCTGACGGTGCTCTTCCTGCAGGCCAAACTGCGCCATCAGCGCGGCCATGTGCGACTCAATATCCGCCGTTAAGCGCGGTGCCAATACGGTTAACAGAACATCCCCGCGTGCCATCCGTTACTCCCCTGCTTCTAAACGATCAACTTTTTGGAAACCACGCGGCAGCTTGCTGCCCCTTCTGCCACGCTCCCCACGATAATACGCGAGATCATCCGCCTTGAGGGTCAGTTTGCGCTTACCCGCATGAATGATCAGCTCTCCGCCTTCCGGCACAATGGCGATATCACGCAGGAACTCTTCGCGCCGCGCCGCCCGGGGGCCGGGGATATCGAGCATCTTGTTGCCCTTGCCCTTGGCCATCTCGGGCAACTGGTCTAGCGGGAACAGCAGCAGCCGCCCTTCGTTGGAAACCGACGCCACCCACAGCCCTTCGCCCTCCGGCACCTCCACGGGCGGCATGACGCTGCAGCCTTTCGGCACGCTGAGCACGGCTTTACCCGCTTTGTTTTTGCCGGTGAGCGCTTCGAGCTGGGCCACAAACCCATAGCCGCCGTCGCTGGCCAGAAGATAGCGTTGGGTGGGCGGCGCGAGCATCAGACCCGCCATCTGCGCCCCCGCTGCCACGTTCACCCGACCGGTTACCGGCTCTCCCTGCCCTCGGGCGCTGGGTAAATTGTGCGCCGCCAGGGTATAGGCGCGACCTGTATCGTCCAGCAGCACCAGCGGCTGGTTGGTTTTACCCCGAGCGGCTAGTCGGAAACGATCCCCCGCTTTGTAGGAGAGCCCTTCGGGGTCGATATCGTGGCCTTTGGCAGCACGAATCCAGCCTTTATCCGACAGCACGACGGTAATCGGGTCGGCACCTAGCAACTCCACCTCGGAGAGCGCTTTAGCCTCGCTGCGCTCCACCAGCGGCGAACGGCGTTCGTCGCCGTGCTCTTTACCCGCTGCGCGGATCTCTTTCTCGATCAGCGTGGTGAGCTTGGCTTCGCTACCCAGCAGCCCCTGCAGGGTTTTACGCTCTTTTTCCAGCTCATCCTGCTCGCCGCGAATCTTCATCTCTTCCAGCTTGGCAAGATGGCGCAGACGCAGCTCAAGAATGGCTTCAGCCTGACGCTCGGTCAGGCCAAAGGTGCTCATCAGGGCAGGCTTGGGCTCATCCTCTTCGCGGATGATGCGGATCACCTCATCAATATTCAGGTAAGCGGTCAGTAGGCCTTCTAGAATATGCAGGCGATCTTCCACTTTGCCTAAACGGTGCTCAAGGCGGCGACGCACCGTTGCACGGCGAAACCGCAGCCACTCACCCAGCATATCGGTCAGCGGCATCACCCGTGGACGGCCATCCAGGCCAATCACGTTCATGTTCACCCGCACGTTCTTTTCCAGATCCGTGGTGGCGAACAGGTGCGCCATCAGCGCTTCGACATCCACACGGCTCGAGCGCGGCTCAATCACCAGGCGGGTCGGCTCTTCGTGGGTCGATTCATCGCGCAGGTCGGCCACCATGGGCAGCTTTTTCGCCTGCATTTGCCCGGCGATCTGCTCCAACACCTTGGCACCACTGACCTGGTAAGGCACGGCGGTAATGACGATATTGGCGTCTTCACGCACATAGCGGGCGCGTAATTTGACCGAGCCTCGGCCAGTCTCATAGAGCTTACGCAGATCCGCTTTCGGTGTGATGATTTCTGCATCCGTCGGGAAATCCGGGGCAGGCACAAACTCCATCAAGTCCGCCGTGGTGGCCTCGGGGTGACGCAACAGGTGGCAGGTGGCTTCCACCACTTCCGAGACGTTATGCGGTGGAATATCGGTGGCCATGCCCACGGCAATGCCGGTGCCGCCGTTGAGCAACACGTGGGGCAGCCTCGCGGGCAATACTACCGGCTCCTGCATGGTGCCATCGAAATTGGGCGCCCACTCCACGGTGCCCTGGCCCAATTCACTCAGCAGCACGTCGGCAAATTTGGAAAGCTTGGCCTCGGTGTAGCGCATCGCCGCGAAGGATTTGGGGTCGTCTGGGCTACCCCAGTTACCCTGGCCATCCACCAACGGGTAGCGGTAGCTGAACGACTGCGCCATCAGCACCATGGCTTCGTAGCAGGCGCTGTCTCCGTGGGGGTGGAACTTACCCAGTACGTCACCGACGGTACGCGCTGACTTCTTGTACTTGGCATTGGCATGCAGCGCCAGCTCGCGCATGGCGTAGATGATCCGCCGCTGCACTGGTTTCATGCCATCGCCAATGTTGGGTAAGGCGCGGTCTAGAATGACGTACATCGAGTAGTCGAGGTACGCTTTTTCGGTGTAATCGCGCAGGGACAGACGCTCGACGTCGCCCTCCGCTACCTGAATATCCATGGTCATCGGGGGGTCATACCTCAATGTCTGCCAAGTTACCGTAATCTTCCAACCACTTCTTGCGGTCGCTGGCGCGCTTTTTGGCGAGCAGCATGTCCATCATTTCCAGGGTGCCGTCGCCCTCGTCCAGCGTGAGCTGTACGAGACGGCGGGTTTCCACGGCCATGGTGGTTTCACGTAGCTGCAACGGGCTCATTTCCCCTAGCCCTTTAAAGCGCTGCACGTTGGGGGTGCCGCGTTTTTTCGCTAGCTGTTTCAAAATGGCGGCTTTCTCGCTCTCATCCAGGGCGTAATGCACCTCTTTACCCAGGTCGATCCGGTAGAGCGGCGGCATGGCCACGAAAACATGCCCGGCATCGACCAGAGCGGGGAAGTGTTTGACGAACAGCGCGCAGAGCAGCGTGGCGATGTGCAGCCCGTCGGAGTCGGCATCCGCCAGGATGCAGATCTTGTGATAGCGCAGCTTTTCAAGGTCGGCGCTGCCGGGGTCGGCACCAATCGCCACGGCAATGTCGTGAACTTCTTGAGAGCCATAGATATCGTGGGTTTCGACTTCCCACGTATTGAGGATCTTCCCGCGCAGAGGCAGGATGGCTTGGGTGTCGCGATTACGCGCCTGCTTGGCACTGCCGCCTGCCGAGTCACCTTCTACCAAAAACAGCTCACTCAGCGCTGGGTCCTGGCCAGAGCAGTCCGCCAGTTTGCCGGGCAGTGCCGGGCCGGAGGTCACTTTCTTCCGCGCGACCTTCTTCGATTTCTTCTGACGCTGCTGGGCTGCGCTGATCACCATCTCCGCTAGCTGCTCGGCCTGCTCGATATGATGATTCAGCCACAGCGAGAAGGCGTCTTTCACCACGCCTGATACAAACCCGGCAATGGTGCGCGAAGAAAGTCGCTCTTTCGTTTGGCCGGCAAACTGTGGGTCAAGCATTTTCACCGAAAGCACGAAGGAAGCACGCTCCCACAAATCATCGGCGGTGAGCTTGATGCCACGGGGCAGCAGACTGCGGTATTCACAGAACTCTCGCAGGGCGTCTAACAGCCCAGAACGAAAGCCGTTAACGTGGGTGCCCCCCTGGGGGGTAGGGATCAGGTTGACGTAGCTCTCAAGCAGCGCCTCACCGCCTTCAGGCAGCCACTGAATGGCCCAGTCCACACCGTGCTCATCGTCGCTGAAGTGGCCTACGAACGGCTCTTTGGGCAGTACTTCGTAGCCATCGGTGGCTTCAGCCAAGTAGTCGCGCAGGCCATCAGCGTAGGCCCACTCGGTTTTGGTGCCATCCGGCTCTACTAGCGTGACCGCTAAACCGGGACAAAGCACTGCTTTGGCGCGCAGCAGGTGTTTCAGTTTGGAAAGTGCCAGCTTCGGGCTGTCAAAATAACTCTCATCTGGCCAGAAGCGTACCAGAGTGCCAGTAGCGCGCTTGGGGGCTTTGCCGATTTCATGCAGTTCTTCGACCTTTTCGCCGTGCTCGAAGGCAATGGCATGGCGAGCACCGTCTCGGGTCACTTCGACTTCTAAACGCCGTGACAGCGCATTGACCACCGACACGCCCACGCCGTGAAGGCCGCCAGAAAACCGATAGCTCGAAGAGGAGAACTTACCACCCGCATGGAGCTTGGTAAGAATGAGCTCGACCCCTGACACACCGTGCTCCGGGTGCAGGTCGATGGGCATACCGCGGCCGTTATCCTGCACTTCAATGGCACCGTCGCTATGGAGTACCACGCTGATGTTTGAAGCGTGCCCGGCGAGCGCCTCATCGACACTGTTGTCGATGACCTCTTGGGCGAGGTGGTTAGGCCGCGAGGTATCGGTATACATTCCCGGGCGCTTACGCACCGGTTCAAGCCCTGACAGGACCTCGATAGAACTCGCGCCGTACTGGGAGGCATCAAACTGGGTCATGTAACGTCGGTTCCTGAAAAAACATACTGAACAAAAGCGTACTGTCGGCTTCAATAGGAGCCGTCACAGGACGGCCTCTTGAGTACTCTTAAAATAGGGCCGCTTGGAAAAGCACATAGGATAGCTGAAAACCAAAAAGCTGTATATCCAGCCATATGAATTGAGCACTCTACTCCTGCTCGGCGGCCCAAAACGCTTCAATCAAGCCACGGCTGGAAGCATCCATACGGCTGATACTCTTTTCACCGTCGATAATGGCCTGGGTGTCAGTGGCAATTTGTTTGCCAAGCTCAACCCCCCACTGGTCGAAGGGATTGATATCCCAAATCACGGCCTGCACGAAGACTTTGTGTTCATACAGCGCTATCAACGACCCTAGCGTGGCAGGCGTGAGCTTATCCAGCAGCACCGTTGAAGAGGGCTGATTACCCCGGTAGCGCTTGTGTTCGGGGCGAGGGCCATCCTCTTCCAGCGCATCGTCGCCCAACATCAGCACACGGGACTGGGCAAAACAGTTGGCCAGCGCCAAGCGATGCTGCGACTTCAAATGGCGGCGGGTATCCAGATTTTCGACCTCATCGTAACGCTTAAGCGGCGCGATAAAATCGCACACCACCGGCTGCGTGCCCTGGTGAAGCAGTTGATAAAACGCATGCTGGGCATTAGGGCCCAACTGGCCCCACAGCACCGGGCAGGTGGAGTAGTTCACCGCTTGGCCCTGGCGCGTCACCGATTTGCCATTGGACTCCATCTCCAACTGCTCAAGATAGGCGGCAAAGTACTCAAGCCGCCCGTCGTAGGGCAGAATCGAGTGAGCGCGAATATCCAAAAAGTTAACGTTCCAGATACCTGCCAAGCCCAGTAACACCGGCAGATTGTCCTCCAGTGGCGCATCGCGGAAGTGGCTATCCATAGCATGGGCGCCCGCCAACAGTTCGCGGAAGTTCTCCATGCCAATGACCAACGCAATCGGCAGCCCAATGGTGCCCCACAGCGAGTAGCGCCCGCCGACCCACTCCCAAAACATCAGCTGGTGGTCCGGGGTAATCCCCCACTCGCTCATCTTGTCAGGGCTGGCGGATACACCAATAAAGTGCTGGCGCACAATCAGCTCTGCGCTGATCGGTTTGGCATGGGGGCTGACTTCTGGCAGGTCGGCGTGCTGTGTAAGCCGCCCGATTAGCCAATCGCGGGCCGTGTTGGCGTTGGAGAGCGTATCAATGGTGGTGAACGACTTGGACGACAGCACGAATAGCGTGGTTTCAGGGTTGAACCGGCTGAGGTAGTCCGCCAATTGGGAGCCATCCATCGTGGAGGCAAAATGCACCTCCACCGGGTGAATATCGCTGGGGCGATAGTCCGCGAGAGCATGGGTCACCATCAGCGGCCCTAAATCCGAACCTCCCACCCCCAAATTCACCACGTGACGAATCGGCTTGCCGGTGGCCCCACGCCACTGGCCTGCGTGTAGCCGCTGCACCAGCCGCTCCATCTGCGCCAGGCTGTCATGCACGGCCCCCACAATATCTTCACCCTCGACTTCCAAGTGGGCATCTGCGGGCAAACGCAGCGCAGTATGCAGCGCTGGGCGGTTCTCACTGACGTTCACCCGCTTACCGCTCAGCAGCGCCTCGATGGCCCCGGGCACGCCCGCCTCTTGGGCCAGCGCCAGCAGGTGCTCCAGCGTATCGTCGTCCCAACGCTGCTTGGAAAGGTCAAGGGTGAGCCCCGCCACCTGACGAGTAAAGTGCTGCCAACGGCCAGGGTCATCCCCAAACAGGTTTTTCAAGTGGACATGCTTAAGCGCCTGGGCGTGCTGTGAGAGCGTTTGCCAAGCGGGTAGCGTATCGGGAGTTGCTGTTGCTGAAGCCATGTGCCTTCTCCTGTGGCGTCGCTCCGTGAGGCAGGAATCTGTGTTGATCAGGCCTGTTCTGCGTTAACAAGGGCGCGTAAACTACGCAGCCTCATTAACCATCCTGGCTTGCCCATGAGTGATGCATCTTACCGCGACGCTATCTTTTCAACACCCCTAGACAAGGTGGCTAGGTTCTCCTTTGATGAACAGGTGGTCGCGTGCTTCCCCGATATGATCCGCCGCTCGGTGCCCGGCTACGGCCAAATTCTGGGCATGCTGAGCCTGATTGCCAAACGCCATCTGCGCCACGGCGCCCATGTTTATGATCTGGGCTGCTCGCTGGGCGCATCCGGACTCGCCCTGGCAGGCGCGCTACCCGCCGATGCGTTCCGCTATACCGGTATCGACCTTTCCCCGGCCATGGCCGCCCGAGCGAAGCAGACCTTTCTCGATGAGTGCCCTGACCACGCCATGCAAGTGGAAGAAGCCGATATTCGTACCTACGAGTATGCGCCTTCGGGGATGATCATTCTCAACTTTACGCTGCAGTTTTTGCCACCGGCCGATCGTGATGCGCTGCTCAAGCGGCTGTACGCTGCCCTGGAGCCCGGCGGCGTGCTGATCTTGTCGGAAAAGACCGTCGATGCCGACGAGCGTGATAACGCTTGGAGGGTCGAACGCTATCACGACTTCAAGCGTGCCAACGGCTACAGCGATATGGAGATCAGTCAAAAGCGCACCGCGCTTGAGAACGTGCTGATTCCTGACACGCTGGATGCACTGCACGAGCGTTTGTCGCTGGCAGGCTTTCCCCGCGCCATGACCTGGTTCCAGTACCTGAACTTCACCTCGCTGATCGCTTTCAAGGAGGGTTAAGGTGGCGCTACTCCCCGACGATCATCGCGTGCTGTATCAAGCGTTTCTGGACCAAGCCGCCCAGGACGCCTCGCTGACGCCCTGGCTTGCCAAGCTTCCGGAACAGCTCGCCAACGGGCTGGACCGCCAGCGTCATGGCGATCTCTCCGCCTGGGAAAAAGCCGTGGCCAAGCTGCCGCCATTGCCGGAAGAGCGCCGTGTGGATCTAAACAGCGACACGCTGACGGTAGACATCGATCTCACCGACAGCCAGCAGCGCCAGTGCTTCAATCTGCTGCGCAAGCTGGCCCCGTGGCGTAAAGGACCGTTCAACCTGGGTGGTATCGAAATCGACACCGAGTGGCGCTCTGACTGGAAATGGCAACGCGTCGCGCCGCATCTCGCGCCGTTGAAGTACCGCAAAGTGCTGGACGTGGGCGGCGGCAGCGGCTACCACGCCTGGCGTATGTCGGGTGCAGGCGCGGCTTTCGTGTTGGTGATTGACCCTTCCCCACGCTTTTACTGGCAGTTTCAGGCGGTGCGCCACTTTGTCGGCAACGCCGATGAAGGACGTACACAGTTTCTGCCGGTGGGTATCGAGGACATACCGGAGAACCTGGGCTTCTTCGACACGGTGTTCTCCATGGGCGCGCTGTACCACCGCCCCTCGCCGCTCGAGCACTTGCAGCAGCTAAAAGGCGCGCTGGCCCCTGGCGGTGAGCTGGTACTGGAGACGCTGGTAGTGGAAGGCGACGAGCAGACCGTGTTCGTACCCGGCGAGCGCTACGCCGCGATGCCCAACGTCTACTTTTTGCCCTCCTCCAAAGCACTGTGCCACTGGCTAGAGCGCTGCGGCTTTACCAATGTACGGGTGGTAGATGAAGCGGTGACGACACTCGATGAGCAGCGCTCCACCGAGTGGATGACCTATCAGTCGCTGGCGGACTTCCTCGACCCGGATGACCGCAGCCGCACCATAGAAGGCTACCCCGCCCCACGCCGCGCGGTGATCCTGGCAAACAAGCCGGAATAGTGAGTAATGGCCGCCCACCATTTTTAAACCAGTACTTTTAAATCAGCACTTTTAAATCAGCGCCTTAAAATCACCAGCCAGCGACCCAGGTTCATCACGCTGGCTAGCGACGCGGCCACATAGGTAAAGGCGCAGGCGGTGAGTACGTGTCGGGCACCGGCCATATCGGCGGGCGGCACGTACTCTTTTAGCAGCGGCAGCGCGCGGTTAAAGCTAGCATCGAACTCCACCGGCAGCGTGACCAGATGCACCAGCGCGGCGGTGCCGAAGCTAATCACCGCCATGACGACTATCATCGCAAGCCCACCGGGTAACCGCGTCAGCAGGAACAGAAACGGCGCGGCCATCATCAAAATAGCGCCTAGCTTTTCCGCTTTTTGCGCCACTTGCACCAAACGGCTGCGGGCCAGCAGCGGCGCATAACCTTCATGGTGCTGAATAGCATGGCCCACCTCATGGGCGGCAACGGTTACCGCCGTAAGCGAACGGCCATCGTAGTGATCGGGCGTTAAGCGTACACAGCGTGCCTCAGGGTCGTAATGGTCGCCCTGTTCGGTGCGCTCTACCCGTACGCCCTCCACACCCATACGGCGTATCAGGTGTTCGGCCAATTCCGCACCGGTACCTGGGTAATCATCACGCCCTCGGGTATGGCGCTTTAATACCCATTTTGCCCATAGGTTGGGCAGCACAAAAATAGCCAACGCCAGCACAATTAAGAGGATGAGCATCACAACACCGGAACCCGCCAAGTAAGAGAGACATCAACGCTCATTTTTACCACGAATGGCGGGGGAACACAGCTTAGTCAGGCTCGTTGCGATGGGCTTCGACATCGCGCTGAACCGCTTGCAGCCCACGTGCGGAGATATCGCCTTTGGCGTGGGCATGCTCTGCCATCAAAATGCTATCTACGGCCAAGACCAGCTCACAATCGGTATGGGCTAACTCATCGCGCAGACGCTGAATGGCGGCTTCCCGCTGGGGGTCGCTGTCGACGCGGCGAATATAAATCGCTTTGATCCGATCCGGGTAAGCTTTGACGACCTCCGTGTAGACTTCCGGGTCGTGCTGGCCGCTATCGCCAATCAAAATGCAGGGCATGTCGTCATACAGCGCCAGCATGCGGTCGATCAGGTCACGCTTATGATCCTCCGCTCGACGGGGCCACGGCTTACGCCATGAGATCCCCCACTCCCGTAAAAACAGAATAGGGCCCACTGGAATCCGGTTGATTTGGAAGAAAGCTTCCAACATTTCATAAATCGCCCACGGGCCACGAGAAACATAAAGAATCGGCCGCTCGGCCTTTTCGGTCTGCCCACGGTAAAGCGCCTGATAGAGCGATGCTACACCGGGAAACGCCGTCCGTCGGTGGGGCTTGCGCACAAACAGTCGGTAAAGCATTTTGAACTTTTCCGCCACGCCGGTGAACATCACCGTATCGTCGATATCGCTGATCACCAACAGGTCCGCCTCAGGAGGCGGTACGTACACTTCTACGCTGGTACGGATCGGTGGGTGCCCCTCGGCATGGACCAAAATATCGGCGCGATGCCAGGAAACATCGACCGGCAAAGGCGTACTAATCGGCAGGTGGGCATCAAAGTAACCGTCTCGGTCGGTGGTTAAACAGAGCTCATTGCCCTCCACCCGAATATCGACTTTGGCATTGGCGAGGCCACGCCGGAACACTCGCCGCGCGACGTCGGCGGTATCGCGCAGCATACCGCGTCTAGGAATGGCGCGGCCGAGTGCCGCTTGGCGGAACACTCGGCCCATCACAAATATTTCCCGCTGGGAACCGTAACCGCGGTAGGGGTGCACCATCATCCCGCTGCGACCACTGTCCCGCTTCATCGGTTTTGCAACAACGTGAGCAAGCCTTTTGGCAAAGCTTGCCCACTGGTGATACCACGCCATTAAGCGTGCTGACCCGAGTGGCGCCCTTCCTGCAGCTCTTCCAGCAGCTTGGCGTTGAAGGCATCCAGGTCTTTGGGTGTGCGGCTGGTCACGAGGCCACTGTCGACCACTACCGGCTCATCCACCCAGTTCACACCCGCATTTCGTAGGTCTTGGGCGACACTCGGCACGGAGCTCATCTTGCGCCCTTCGACCACGCCAGCGTTAATCAAAATCCACGGCGCGTGGCAAATGGCGGCGACGGGCTTGCCCGCCTGGAAGAACGCTTTTACAAAGCTCAGGGCGTCTTCGTTCAGGCGCAACTCGTCAGGGTTGAACAGGCCGCCGGGGAGTACCAGGGCGTGGTAGTCGGACTCGCTAACGTCTGCCAGTGCCTTGTCGGCCTCGTAGGTATCGCCCCAGTCGGTTTCTGCCCAAGCGCGAATGCCCTTGCCTTCCGGCGAGACAATATGCACTTCAACACCCTCTTTTTGGAGCGCCGCGCGAGGCACGCTCAGCTCGGACTCTTCAAAACCGTCGGTGGCTAAAATAGCAACACGTTTACCATTCAGTGTTTGATTCATCGTGCTCTCCTTTTCGTGATGATCTTTTCGTGATGAGGTTACGTCTACAACACCTCTCCAGTGTGGCGCATCTTATACAATCGTCAAGCGTAGAGGCCGAATCAGACTAGTCGCTACGCGCTTAAGCGTTGTACAACACGCGGCCTAGCTGGCTCACATCATACCCTCTTAGCGTACTCGCACGCTGGGCAAACCGGGGCTCTCTGGCAAATTCAAACAAGGCTTGGACGGCAGGCTCAAAGTAGCTGCGACGATGCATCACCAGATCAAACGACTCCTCCACCAGCGGGATAAAGTCCAGCTGCTGGCGTTGCGCGGCAGACTCCATCCCCAGCCCAACATCGGCTTCACCTTGGGCAATGGTCAGCGCTAAATCGTCCTCGCTGAGCGCAGGATGTGCCGCCCATCTCAGCGCTTCGGGCACAATGCCCGCCTGCTGCAGCAAGCAGTTCATGAGCTGCGCGGCCCCTGCGCCCGGCTGGCGGTGGGCAAGCATGGCTTTGCGCTTGGCAATGTCGCCTACCGACCGAATGTCCAATGGATTCCCCAGCGCCAAGAGCAGCCCCTGGCGGCGCGTGGCCCAGTGCAGCACGATCAGATCGCGCACTCCGCCTAGGCCCAACGCAGCAGGTTCGTTATAGCGCCCAGAAGCCGCGTCGAGCAGATGGATCCCCGCTAGCATCGCCCTGCCTTTCAGCAAGCGGCGCACGCCGTCGCCACTGCCTTGACACAACGAGGCCAAGTCACTCCCGCTCTCTCGCACAGCCCACTCCAGCAGCGGGTCTTGGCTGCCCGCCAATACCGGCGGAGGCGGCTGCCGCTGCGCCTGGTCGCCTTCCAAGTGGCTAAGCACCCACATATCAATATGCTGTCGAGGAAACAGCAGCTTTCCCGTCGCACGGCTGCAGGGGATATGGCCCTGACGCACCAGGTCGTACACCTTGCGCTCTTTCAAACGCAGATAATCCGCCACCTCAGCGGTAGTCAAATAGTCGTTTGGCATCGCTCACCCTGCATTTAGCTGCGTATGGCTGCATATATTTCAGTAGCCAATGCATAACATCAAGTAAACGTACACTATGCAGCCTACTGAATACACTTTGCTCACCCGTTTCTTCCGTGGCCATCGCACTGGCATGTGCGCGACCCAACGCTTCTACATCAGGTACTTATGTCAGCAAGTGATAACCCTTTTTATACGGCGCTCGCGCTGATTCTGGGCATGGACTCAGATTTGATCGACATCGTGGTGCTCTCTTTACAGGTGTCGCTGGTCGCCGTGCTAATCGCCAGCGCCTTGGCGCTGCCAGTGGGAGCGGCGCTCGCCCTATGGCGTTTTCCTGGACGTAACGGACTGATCGTCGTACTCAATGCACTGATGGGGCTACCGCCGGTCGTGGCGGGGCTATGTGTCTATTTGCTGCTCTCCCGGGCAGGACCACTAGGCTCGTTTGGGCTGCTGTTCACGCCCAGTGCCATGGTAATTGCTCAAGTCATCCTAGTGTTTCCCATTATCGCTGCGCTGACGCGCCAGCAGGTGGAAGCCCTGCACCATGAGTACGCCGAGCAGCTACGTTCGCTGGGGCTGACCCAGCTACGCATGATGCCCACCCTACTGTGGGATGCGCGCTTTGGCCTGCTGACGGTGATTCTAGCGGGCTTTGGCCGGGCCAGCGCCGAAGTGGGCGCGGTGATGATCGTCGGCGGCAATATCGACGGCGTGACTCGGGTGATGACCACCAGCATCGTGCTGGAGACCAGCAAGGGGGATCTTCCCCTGGCGCTCGGGCTAGGCATCGTACTGCTGACGCTGGTCACCCTCATCAATGCGCTGGCCCATGCGGTCAGTGAAGCGGCCAAGAGGCGGTTAGGATGAATGCACCGCTCACTACCTCCTCTTTCACCTCACAGGCCGATGTGCCAGCCCTGCACTTTCAGCAGGCGAGCTTTACCCATCGTGGACACGCCTTGTTGGTGCCCACCACCCTCACGCTGTCTGGCTGTCAGCGCACGTTGATCATGGGGCCTAACGGGGCGGGTAAAAGTCTGTTCATGCGTTTGGCTCACGGTCTACTCCGCCCTAGCAGCGGCCACGTTAGCTGGGAAGGCGTACCTCCCGTGCAGGCCATGGTGTTTCAGCGGCCGGTGCTGCTGCGTCGCTCGGTGATCGATAATCTGATCTACGCCCTGGCCGTCAAACGCGTGCCTCGCCGGGAGCGCAAAGCACTCGCCTGGCAGGCGCTGGAGAAGTTCGGCTTAGCAGCTCTGGCCAAGCGCCCCGCGCGGGTGCTGTCTGGCGGCGAGCAGCAGCGGCTAACCCTGGCCCGCGCTTGGCTGTTAACCCCTTCCGTGCTGTTTTTGGATGAACCCACCTCCGCCCTTGATCCCGCCGCCATTAAGGCGGTGGAAGATGCAGTGAATGAGTTTCACCAGAGCGGGACGCGCATCGTCATGACAACCCACGACCTGCATCAGGCGAAGCGGCTCGCCGACGACGTGCTGTTTATGTACGGCGGCCAGGTGCTGGAGCACACCAGCGCCAAGCGATTTTTCGACACCCCGTCCTCCTCGCAGGCCAGGGCGTTTATCCGGGGAGAACTGGTTTGGTGACCCCCACTCAGTGTTGAACAAGACCCAAAGGAGCAGACCGTGAAGACAACGACCACGCTTATCACCGCCAGCGTATGCACGACCGCCTTGGCCTGGAGTGCTTCGCTACTCGCGGATGACGACTTCATTACACTCGCCTCCACAACGTCCACCGAGAACTCAGGGCTGTTCGATGCCATTATCCCCACGTTCACCGAAGCCACCGGCATCGACGTGCGCGTGGTGGCCGTGGGCACTGGGCAAGCGTTTGAGATCGGCCGCCGTGGTGATGCTGACAGCCTACTGGTACACGATACGGCAGGCGAGGAGCAGCTCGTGGCGGACGGTTACGCCACGGAGCGTTTGGACGTCATGTATAACGACTTCGTGATCGTAGGCCCCAGCGACGACCCGGCAGGCATTAGCGACAGCGAGAGCGTGGCAGACGCCTTTGCGCGTATCGCCGAGAGCGGGTCACCATTTGCCTCACGAGGCGATGACAGCGGCACGAACCGCGCCGAACTGCGTTTGTGGGAAGATGCGGGCGTGACACCCCAAGGCGAGTGGTACCGCGAGCTGGGCAGTGGCATGGGCCCGACCCTAAACACCGCTGCGGGTATGGACGCCTACACCTTTACCGACCGCGCCACCTGGGTCGCGTTCGATAATCCGCAAAACCTCACACTGCTGTTCGAAGGTGACGAAGCGCTGTTTAACCAGTACGGCAGCCTGCTGCTCTCGGAAGAACGCCACCCGCACTTAAAGCATGATTTAGCCGCTCAGTGGCACCAGTGGCTCGTCTCTGAGGAGGGTCAGCAGGCGATTGCTGACTTCGAGGTAGGCGGCCAACAGCTGTTTTTCCCTAACGCCAAGTAGTCTTTTGCAGAAGAGCCTTTGGCGGTATTGGCATACACCGCCACTGAGGCAAACGCAACAAGGCCTGCTGCACCAAGTGCAGCAGGCCTTGTTTTATGACTATGGTTTTAGGACTATGATTCTAGGGCTATGATTTAGATAACGCGGCGTCAGCTCAGCGGCTCAGCAATTCGCGAACATCCTTTGCTTCCCAATGGGGGAAGTGCTTGCGTACCAGCGCGTTCAGGTCACGCTCAAAGGCGGCCCAATCGGTGGTAGCGGCCTGTTCACGGGCGTTAGCCACGCCGCGAATCATACCGGCACCTACCGTCACGTTGGTCAAACGGTCAATCACGATAAAACTGCCGGTACCCGGGCTAGTACGGTAGTCGTCTACCGGAATGGACGCCGTTAACTCCACCTCGCAGCGGGCGATGGCGTTCAGCCCCAGTGAATCGGTAGCGTGCTTTTCCAGCGTATTAACGTCGATCTGGTACTCAATGGCACTCACCTGCCCCGCTAAGTCGCGGGTGGCGAGCTTGATGTCGTAGAGCTTGCCGGGCGTGAGAGCGTCTTCATGCATCCACACGATATCAGCGTTGAACACGTTAGAGAGCGGAATTTCAGCATCGGCGCTCACGATCCAGTCGCCACGGGAGATATCAATCTCATCTTCCAGAGTGACGGTAATCGCTTGGCCTGGGTACGCCGCGTCTAAATCGCCATCAAACGTGACAATGCGGGCCACGCGGGATGTTTTACCCGACGGCAGCGCTTTGACCGCCTGGCCAGGGCGCAACACGCCTGCCGAGAGCGTACCGCAGTAGCCACGGAAATCCAGGTTCGGGCGGTTAACGTACTGTACCGGCAAACGCAGGTCGGTGAGGTTTTGATCGCGGCTGATTTCGACGCTTTCCAGCAGCTCGATCAGCGTTTTGCCTCCGTAGCGCTGGCTATCGTCAAAGTACCAGGGCGTTTGCTCGCTGGGGTTGACCACGTTGTCGCCGTTGAGTGCCGACATCGGCACGAAGCGGATATCCGGGGCTTGCAGGTTCTTAGCGAACGCCCGGTACTCCTCGACAATCTCGTTAAAGCGCGCTTCTGAGAAGCCCACCAAATCCATCTTGTTGACCGCAATGACTAAGTGCTGAATGCCCAGTAGGTCGGCAATGAAACTGTGGCGGCGTGTCTGGGTCTGCACGCCGTAGCGCGCGTCGATCAGAATAATCGCCAAGCTTGCGGTGGAGGCACCGGTCGCCATGTTACGGGTGTACTGCTCATGCCCAGGGGTATCGGCAATAATGAACTTGCGCTTTTCTGTGGAGAAGAAGCGGTAAGCCACATCAATGGTAATGCCCTGCTCCCGCTCGGACTGTAGGCCGTCCACCAGCAAAGCAAGATCCACCGCATCCCCAGTGGTGCCGCTGGTTTTAGATGCCTTGGTAATCGCTGCCAACTGATCTTCAAAGATCATTTTGGAGTCGTGAAGCAGCCGCCCGATCAGGGTGGATTTACCATCGTCGACGCTGCCGCAGGTAATAAAGCGCAGCAGGTCTTTGTTTTCGTGCTCGTGCAGGTATTGCTCAATGTTATCGGCAATTAACGTTGACTGGTGCGCCATTAGAAGTACCCCTCACGCTTTTTCTTCTCCATGGAGCCGGCCTGATCGTGGTCGATGGCACGGCCACTGCGCTCACTGGTTTTGGTCAACAGCATCTCTTGGATAATTTCCGGTAGCGTTGCTGCCGTGGATTCCACCGCGCCGGTGAGCGGGTAGCAGCCAAGGGTTCTAAAACGCACCCACTTCTCCTCCGGCACCTCGCCTGGGGCCAATGGAAGGCGGTCATCGTCCACCATGATCTGCATACCGTCGCGCTCAACCACCGGGCGCTTGGCGGAGTAGTACAGCGGCACAATCGGAATCGACTCAAGGTAGATGTACTGCCAGATATCCAGCTCGGTCCAGTTGGAAAGCGGGAAGACGCGAATCGATTCGCCTTTATTGACCTTGGCGTTATAGACGTTCCAAAGCTCAGGGCGCTGATTTTTGGGATCCCAACGGTGGTACTTGTCGCGGAAGGAGTAGACGCGCTCTTTGGCACGGGAGGCTTCTTCGTCACGACGCGCACCGCCGAAGGCAGCATCAAACCCATACTTGTCCAGCGCCTGCTTGAGCGCCTGGGTTTTCATGATATCGGTGTACTTCGCGCTACCGTGATCAAAGGGGTTGATGTTAGCTGCCCGCCCCTCTTCGTTGGTGTGCACAATCAGCTCCATGCCCGCCTCTTCCGCCATACGGTCACGGAAAGCGATCATTTCGCGGAATTTCCAGGTGGTGTCCACGTGCATCAACGGAAACGGCGGCGTGCCAGGGTAAAAGGCTTTACGCGCTAGGTGCAGCATCACCGAGGAGTCTTTACCGATGGAGTACATCATCACCGGATTGCGAAACTCTGCCGCTACTTCCCGGATGATATGGATCGATTCAGCTTCGAGCTGCTTCAGGTGGGTCAGTCGGGCGGCATCCGGTGCGATGGGCACCTCTTGCGTCGCTGCCGACGGCGCAGAAAACTGGTTCATTACCTACTCCCTCACAAAACGGTGCTTGCTTTTATGGGTAGGGTAACGCTATGCCAATAATAACCCAAAAGAATTAATAACTATCTTTTTATACCTATAACGCCTAACAGGCTCTTTAGACAACCACACGCTCAATCCAGGTCTGCCACTCGTGAGCGTTGAAGTCGACCACGCGATAGCCAGGGCGTGAGGCTTCATCGATGGCAAACTGCTCCGCTCCCGGCAAAAACTGGTCAGCCATGGCGGGGCAACCGTAGACACCAATATCGGTGCCAGCTGCTTGATGATGCTGGGCGTAGGCTTGGTGAGCATGGCCAAACAGGATCATTTTCACCTGCGGATAGGCACTGAGTAACTGCCAAAAAGCGTCGCGGTCTTGCAAGCCAATGGCATCCATCCAGGCAGCACCTACGTCCACAGGCGGGTGGTGCATGGCAATAAGGGTTGGCCGGTCGTCTTGCTCAAGCCGTTCTGCCAAAGCGCTTAAGGCAGCACTCCCCAGCTCGCCGTGGGGTTTGCCCACTACCTGGGTGTTGAGCAGCAGTAAGCGCCATTGCTCCAAGTCCACCTCCTCTAACAGCGGATGTTCGGCGGCCATCAGCTCTGGCTGGTCATGGTTGCCAGCAATCCAGAACCACGGGCATGGCAGCGCCGAAAGCGCCTCGCAAGCAAGGGCGTAGGAAGCGGCGGTTTCATCCTGACTGATATCACCCGTGAACACGACGACATCGGGTCGTTCAGTAATCACAGCCTCCAGCACACGTTGAAACTGCTGCCAGGGAATTCCCGCCCGGGAGCGTGCCTGCTTATCGGCATAAAGATGGGAATCAGTGATTTGAATCAGCCTCATGACAGTAGCTCCATTAACGACATTCCATCAACGCAATTCGGGCATGTCCACGGTATGGCCGTGGGCCAGCCCGTGGGCCAACCACTCACCCAAAAAGCAGTTGAGCTGCAGCTTTTCATCCGGCTGGTGCATGCGGGCATTGGGGTAGCGATAGCGGCCGCTAAAATGGCGCTCGCGTTGAAAGTCGACCACTTCCGCCATACGCACATCATGGTAGAGATGTACGCGCATGCGCGGGCCTTCGATCACTGCGTCCAGCGGCCCGCTCTGGGTCACTTCTACCAGGGTGGTATAGGGCGCTTCCTGCAGTATCGCTAAATGCAGGTCACCAAAGTGCTGATGGTCGCTGCGTAGTGCGATATCACGGCGCTGACCGCTCTCCATATCCCCTACTAGGCGCAGCAGGCGCAGATAGTTAGCGCTACATTCGCCCTGCAGGGTTTTTAAATCGGTGACGTAGGCGGCTCTTGCCATGATGACTCCTTACTAGATTCGCTTGGCGTCAGTATTCGAGAGGGCGGCGCGTTGAGACGCGGCACGCAGCGATGCCCGCTGCCCCGCCAGCCAATGCAGCCCAATCAAAGACATGGCGTTGTCGAGTCTTCCCTGCTCTAGGAGTTCCCAAGCGGTGGTAAACGTTACAATGTGCACGCGGATATCTTCGTGCTCATCTTCGACCCCATACACACCGCCTAAGCCGTGAGTATCCACCAACCCGCAAAAGAGCGTCACACGTTCGTTGCAGGCACCCGGGCTTGGGTAGTAGGTATGCAACTTGGTTAATTGCCCCACTTGGCAACCCGCTTCTTCCATGGCTTCGCGACGGGCTACGTCTTCCAGGGATTCATCCTTATCTACCAAGCCTGCCACGAGTTCTAATTTCCAGGGGGAGGTCGGGTCGTCAATTGCCCCAGCGCGAAACTGTTCGATGAGTACCAGGGCATCACGGTGCGGGTCGTACAGTAGCACACCCACTGCATCGAAACGGTTATGCACTTCTCGGCGCATAGTAGCGCTCCAGCCGCCTTCAAACAGCCGGTGGCGCAACTCCAGTGCTTCTAGGCGAAAAAAACCTTGATAAAGGGTGTCGCGTTGGATGAGTTCGACATCATCACGACCAAGCGTAGGGCCCATACGGCACTCCCGATGATAACAATCGAACTATTATCAATGCTGCCCACCGGGAATGCCAATGCGGTGATTAACCGCGTGTCATCGTCATCGAAAGGATACTGGCTACGTTAGAGCTGGCTGAGTAGAGCCTCGGCATCCCGTCGTAGCGCTTCATCTGACACTTGGCGATTCTCTCGGGCCGTGCCGTTCACCGCGCGCTGGGCATGCTCCCGTGCCGCCTGAGTGTTGCCCTCTTCTTTTAAAAACGCCGCGTAGTAGTAGTTCACGTCGATGCCGTCGGGGCGAAGCTCAAGCGCACGCTGGAACATGCGCTCGGCAGTATCGCTGTTACCAAATCCCAGCGGGCGACCTGGGGCACGGTCATATAATGCGCCCAGCGTGACATAGGCCGAGCCGTTGCCACCGGTGAGGTCGATCTCAATGGCACGCTCCAGCACATCACGAGCGTCACCGGCCGTACCCAAAGCCCCCAAACCGCCGCGCTCGCGGGCGTAAGAGGCCAGCACAATACCCTGCCAAATCAGCACCTCGGCTTCATTAGGATGCTGGCTTGCTAGCTGTTCGGCTTCGCTGGCGAGCGCTTTTAGCGTACCTTCCCTCTGGTTGGCAGGCATTTCCGTTACTGTATGCTCCCAGCGGTTTTTCAGCGAGAAAACCTCCCCTTCAAATGCTGAGGCATTGAGAGGCGCCAGGGCCAGCGTGCTGCCCAGGGCTGCGGCGATTAATAAGCGAGATAATGGAATAGCGCGCATAGTCACTCCAGGTTTGTTGTTGTAACGACTGTATTTATAAACCTCTTCAAGCCAAGTATCGGCTTACTTAGACAATGTAACGAACGTTTGAATGATTCGCCAGAGAATCGCGACTTTGTTATAAAACCTTCCCGTAGCGTAAGCTTGATGCCCTGGTAGGAAAGCCTTACAAGGCACTTAAGGAGAAGATTGGCTTATGAAAGGTCGCAACATGACCCGCTGGCGGGATCCGGCCAAAGATCCTCGCCAAGAACCGAAAAGTCATTTGATTACTGCAGAAGGTGCCGCCCGTCTGCGCGGCATTTTGGATCACCTTTCGCGGGTAAAACGCCCTGAGCTATCAGCGAAAGTGGGCGAAGCCGCCGCGCTTGGAGACCGCAGTGAAAACGCTGATTACACCTATAACAAAAAGGAGCTAAACCGGGTCATTGCCCGCATCCGCTATTTAACCAAACGGCTTGATGAACTGCAGGTGGTGGATCGTCTGCCCGCTAACACCGATAAAATCTTTTTTGGCGCGTACGTAAGCTTGGAGGATGAAGAGGGAGAAACGCTGGATATTCGTATCGTCGGCCACGATGAGCTCGATACCCAAAAGCGTTGGATCAGCATCGACGCCCCCCTGGCGAAGGCACTGCTGGGCAAAGAGGTCGACGACGATGTCACGGTGCTAACGCCCAACGGCGAAACGTTCTATACCGTGACGGCCATTCGCTATGGCCATCCGTAACAGCTATTTAGTAGCGCGATACACCCGAAAACGGCGGTTATCGGATAGCGTCTCAAAGCCACCCAAGGCACGCTGCAGCCGCTCAGGGTAAGGCAGGAACGCATTGGCCACCAGAATGAGCTGTCCTTTTGCATTGAGATGCTCCGGCGCCTCGTCGATTAACCGCGTGCTAGGCCCATAGCTAATATCTCGCTCCTGATGAAACGGCGGGTTGCTAATAATCACATCAAACCGCTCGCCCTCCAGCGCGGAGTAAACGTCGCTCTCCAGCACCGTGCCATCCAGCGCATTGTCGTGAAGGGTACGGCGGCAAGCTTCGGCGGCAAAGGCGCTGACATCGACAGCCGTGACCGCATGGCCACGTTTAGCCAGCCAGGCGCTGATAATGCCGTCGCCGCAGCCCATATCCAGCACTTTCAGCGTTTTTTTCGGTAGTGTTTCTTCAAGGGCTTGCAGCAGTAGCTGCGTTCCCTCGTCGACTTTGCCATGGCCAAACACGCCAGGATGGCTCACTAAGCGCATATCCAGGGCATCAAAGGTTTGCCAGGCACTTTCGGGCGCTTCCATTTTCACCGTGCGGGTGGCAAACAGCGAGCAGCGGCGGGCGTTATCGAGCTTGTCGCAGCTCATGCCCAGCTCGTCTAGCATCTTGGGAACACGTTTGATGCCCCCTTGGTGCTCACCGACGATATCGAGCGGCGTCTTGTCAGGTAGCACGTGGCAAAGCCACTCAAGCCACCACTTGCCTAGCTGGTGGGCTTTGGGCCAGAACAGCACCACCTGCCCGTCGGGTAGGTAGTCGAACGGCTCGAAAGGGCTAACGGCTAGGCGTCCGCTGGCCTGCCACTGCTGCCGCAGAGCGACGTTGTCGCTCACCATCGCGGCGGAGTGGGTTAACAGCCATGTATCTTCCGGGGGCGCGACAGGCCATAACCGGGCGGCCTGCCCATAGTAACGTTCAAGCAGTTGGCAGGCGGGCAGTTGTGCACTCATACATCAGCCTCAGGTTTGGTAACGGTATAAAGTAAATAGCGGCCTAAGCGCCAATGAGGGTCTTGCTGGCAGTACTGCTTTTCAAGCGCTAGCAGTGCTGCTTGATCGCTTGCCTTCTCTGGGGCCTGGCGCACGTAATCCTGAAAAATACGGATGCCCGCAACGCTCTCGATATGTAAGCCGTTCTGGCCCACCCACTGGCAAATCTCATCATGGGTAACTGGGGAGATCGGCGTTAAGCGCTGGCGCTTGCCCTTGCCTTCTAACTGGTCACTCAAGGCTTTTTGATAGTTGCCCTTCACCACGTTAGAAAAGCGCAGCGCGTCGCGGTTAAACACCATCAGGCTGAGTTGACCACCAGGCGCCAGCAGCGTTGCCAGGGTTTGCAGCGCGTGCTCGGGATTGCCCAACCACTCTAATACCGCGTGGCAGGTGATCAGCGGCCAGGGGCCGGGCGCTTGGCTCGGCAGCGCCTGTAGAGGAGCTTCCACATAGCGAAGCTGCCCCGGTGGCCACACCGCAGCGGCCTCTTGCTCAGCGTGCCACGCCTTAGCGTGGGCCAGCATATCGTGGGAAGGCTCTGTCATGCTGACAGTGTGACCGCGTGCCGCGAACCAACCGGAGAGCTGCCCCAACCCACCGCCGACATCCAGCACCGGCTGGGCCTTTAAGTGCAGCATTTGCGGCAGAAGATAATCCAGCATCGCGAGGCGCAGCTCGCCCCGGGGTGCTTGGTAGAGCGAGCGAGAGAACTTATCTGCCAAGCCATCAAAGTAGCGGTCGCCAGCGTCGGTTAATTCGTAGGTCGGGTGCATGCCTCTAGCCACCACAGTTTAAAGGGGCGCTAGTTTACCCGTTATCGTCAGGAAAATCGCACCCCAGGCAGCATGGTTGAGCAGTCCAAGGCGCGATGGTCACAGCAGGACTAGAACTGCTCCCACTCACCCGCAGACGACTGTTTGGAGGGCAGCACTTTGGCGGCTTGCACCACCGCTGGCAGCTGCCAACGGCTTTTTTCTCTTTACGCTCACCATTACGTATATGCTGAGCATCATAGCCGCTAGCTACTGCTCGCTGGACGACACGGCCCCTTCCCATACTTCACAACGGTCGCGGCCGTTATTCTTAGCTTTGTACAACGCTGTGTCGGCCAAGCGCAGTAGCCTTTTAGGGTCCATGGTGTGAGCTGGATACGTGGCGATTCCGCAAGAGAGCGTAATGCGTCCAAGCGGCTGATGAAGGTGACTCAACGCTTGGTTACGCTGTGCCTTCAGCAGTTTCTCGGCACGCGTTTGGGCCTCGGCCGCTCCGGTGCCCGGTAGGAGTGCGACGAACTCCTCGCCCCCCAACCGGCACACCACGTCCGTACCGCGAAAATGCTTCTTTAACAGCGCCGCGACCTCGATCAAAACGGCATCGCCAGCGTCGTGGCCAAAGTTATCGTTCACTTTCTTGAAATGATCGATATCGATCATCAGCAGCGAAAGCAGGCTTCCCTTACGCTGCGCGAGCGCCATTTCCTGATGTAGCAAGGCGTCGAAATGGCGACGGTTATTGAGACCGGTCAGGGCATCCTGAAGCGAGAGCCCCTTGAGCTGCTCGACCAAGGTATCTAGCTCTGCTGTCCGCGCCGTCACCTGTGCTTCTAGCGTCTGGTTGGCCGAAGCAAGCTGACGCTGCGTATGACGGTAGTGCCACAGCGAAATCCCCACGATAGCCAAAGAGAAGCCCAACGCCCCATAGCTCAGTGGCACGTCGCGCCGAGGTATCAGCTCGTGCGCCACCAACATGTCCAGCAACAGAAGTGGCGCAAACAGCAGGAAACTAGTGACGAACAGTCGCTGCTCCAAATTCAAACGACGCACCCGCAGCAGCGCCAGCAGAAGCATGAGGGGGAGCGTGAGCAACAGCAGCACATCGAATATGGGGAACGTCAGTGCCAAGTTCACCACGCCAAGTGCGACCAGACCAATCGAAACCACGAGGTACGCCAAATGGAGCTGCCATAAACGCCTCATCCAGCGCTTTGGTACACCCTCCAACCAGTGGCTCAGCAACAAGCCTATGGCAATGGGCAGTGTAAAGTAGCTGGCGGCTCTTAAAATGTCCCAGGTAAGCGGCGCGTCTGCCAACAGCTGCCGAACGGGGGCCTCTGCCAACAGCATCAACCCTGACGAAAACGCAAACAGCGCGATGGCGAAAAAGCCCCGACGCTCAGGCCCAATCATGGCAAAAATCGCTGCCAACATCGCCAGTAGCAGGCTGAAGGCACTCACCGCAAGGTCCTGTACCGAAGCGTGGAGCATCCCCTTCAGCGCATCGATACGATCGGTGATTTCTACATCGCCCCACAGCCCGATGCTGGTGTAATCGGAGTAGATACGCAGCGCCAGCGTCTTGCCCGCCGAATTCTCCGGCAGCGGAACCAAATGCCACGGCCAACCGATGAAACGAGGCTCCTCCATATCGCCATGCTGATAAATCAGCGTGCCATCGAGGTAGATCTGCCCCACCAAGTTAATGCTGGTAATGTGCAACACTGGGTCACGCCACTCTCCCTCTGGCAAGACCGTTTTAAACCAAACGGACTTCTGGCCGTTGCGCTCCGGTGGGTTAGAAGGAAAATCGATGGGGCTCCAAGGCGCGTCATCTTCTAAAGGAGCATCTCCCCAGCGATACTCCCAATCGGTCAGCGGTGCAGGCGCGCTAGCGTAGGCCAAAGAACCGGACAGCAACAGCAAGCAAGCCATTATTCCTACGCATAAAAAGCGCAACAAGACGTTGAACGTACCCATCCGATCCCCTAGCTGGCGTGACCCACCAGCTCACCCTATTTTTTATTAACGCTAACCTTATACACTCAAAATTGCGTTGATAGCACGTTTGATGCGTTTCAAACGCCTATTCGTTGGTGGCGTTAATCATTATCCAATCGCTCTGTTCGATATAAATGCCACTCGTTTTCGATCCGGCAGTCGACAGTAACGCCCCGTTCCCAAAGCGCTTTCGCGGGTGAGGCGCTCGCCGCCCAGGCTGACGCAATACGCCGCAGCTGCCACCCAGCGCAACGTGCAGCGGCTTGCCACGCTCATCAACGATCTGCTGTATATGGAGAAATTGGTGGCAGGCAAAAAGTAGAAATGGGTGGGCACTGGAAAGCCAAAGAGAGCAAAACGTTCCAGCTGTACGAAATCGCCAAAGCCAATCTCAAAAAAGACGCGACACCCAACTTGGACGAAAACGAGAAGTTCAGTGGATAAGCCGTTCATGAAGCGCCCGGCTGCCCGGGCGCTTTGTTCGATCGCGTGGATGACAACGCTCTGGATAACGCATGCGCCCGCCTCCTCCGCCGACGCAGCCATCAAAAGCTGGATCGAAAGCCAGGCCACTGCCGCAACCTCATGAACGATGCCTTTACCGATATGGGCATGGCGCATGCAGAAGATAGTGACTCGCGATTTACGCACTACTGGGTGCAAACGCTAGGCGCGCCGCGCTAGTCGTTAGAAATGAAGAAGATATGGGGGCGTTTGGCGTCCCTGGCAGGAGTCGAACCTGCGACCTGCCGCTTAGGAGGCGGCTGCTCTATCCTACTGAGCTACAGGGACTTACGGGGCGCATAGTATAGCGGTTTGATCCGCCCCGGCCAACCGCGGTTTTGCATCGGCAGAGGTCATATCCAACCGAGCAGGCGAAGAGCGAAGATACCCAGTGTCACGGTCACGCTGGCCATGAGCGTGGTCATGGCGATGATATTAGCGGCCAAGGCCACGTTCCCATTGATCGCTTTGACCATCACGAAGCTGGCGGCAGCAGTGGGGCTGGCAAAGAAAAGAAACAGTAGGCCGAGCTGATTCCCTGAAAACCCCATCAGCCACGCAGCCAATGTGGAAAGCACGGGTAAAATCACCATTTTCATACTGCTGGCGCTGAGCGCCACTTGACTTCCCTCTCGCATGCTGGATACCGATAGCGTTGCGCCGATGCATATCAACGCGAGCGGTAGCGTGAGCGAGGCAAAGTAATTACCCGAGGTCATCACCCAGCTGGGCAGTGACACCGAGAAAGCGGTAAAAGGGAGCGCAGCGAACACCGAAAGAATCAGCGGATTTTTAATAATATGACCCAGCAAACTCCGCCAATCGGTCGCTTGGCCGGGCTGATAGGCTGCCAAAGCAACAACGGAGAGCGCGTTATACATCACGATCACCACCCCCAGCAGCAAACTACCGGCGGATAACCCATAATTGCCGTACATGCCCGCCGCCAAGGCCAAGCCTACGACCCCACAATTTCCGCGAAACGCTCCTTGAACATAAATGCCACGGTCGGCTCTTGGCACGCGCAGGTGCGCCCAACCCCAACTCAGCAAAAACTGGCCCAACGTGGCGAGGGCAAAAAAGAGCAGCAACGGCACATCTAGAGCAACGCTCAAGTCAGCTTTGACTAGGCTGAGAAAGATCAGCGTGGGCAGTGTAGCTTTGAACACGAGAGACGAGGCGGTCGAAATGAAGGCACTATCGATCCAGCCCAGGCGCTTCAAGGCAATCCCGATGAACACCATGGCAAAAACGGGCAGGGTAACGTCTAGGGTGCGTGTAAAGAGTTCAAGTAAGTCCACGAAGGCGCTCTCAGTCGAATCAGCATCCTCTTATACTCTACCGTTGACTGAGATTTGTCGACTCGCTAGACAGTCTGTCAACGGCTGGGGATCGACGTGGCGCTGGACGATTTCGGCACCAGCTACTCGTCGCTGGCGTACTTTCACCGCCTGCCGGTGCAGTTGATCAAAGTCGATAGAGACTTCGTTCGCGATATGCTGGCGAGCGAAGATGATCGTACGATCGTAGAGAGTATCGTCTTCTTGGCTAAGAAGTTCGCGCGCCCCGTGCCCGCCGAAGCGCTCCCCCAGTGGCTGATCACTTGGCAGCGGGAAGGTTTCCCAGACGCGTCTTAACCGAATAGCTCTATGGGGTCGAACTGTTCGGGCAATTTGACCACCACGGCATCTCGCCCCTCCCCTTTGGCTTCATAACTGGCCGCATCTGCCCGGGAAATCGCCACATCCACCGTTTCGTCGCATTCATCGAAGGTCGTCACGCCGATGCTGAGCGTCACGCTGTACTCTTTGCCCTCATGGGTCACGGTCACCTCACTCACCGATTGACGCAACGACTCTGCGATACGTTCGGCCTGTCCCAGCGTACAGCTGGGCAGCAGCACGGCAAACTCATCTCCCCCTTGGCGCGCCACATGGTCACTGCCACGCACTTCCCAGGCCACGATTTGAGCGATACGGCGGAGCATCTCGTCTCCCAGCGCGTGGCCGCCCTCATCGTTGATAGGCTTGAAATGGTCCAGATCGAAGAGAAGCAGCGCAGAGGGCGTGCTGGTCTTCTGGAAGTCGGCGAATGCCTCTTCCAACCGGCGCTCGAATCCACGTCGATTGAGCAACCCCGTCAACGGGTCGTGCTCTGCCTCCCAGCGCTGCAACGCCTCTTGCTGGCGACGCTCAGTGATGTCCTTCACGACCCCGACCAAGCCCAGCGAGTGCCCCCCTTGAGACAACATGACCACCCGTGCATGAATGTCCAGCCACAGCGTTTCATGGTCGCTGCGCACGAACCGTAGTTGGCGCACGAAATCGCTACCAGTTTTCAAGCTGTGAACCCACATGTCCCTCGCCCCTTCTCGGTCGTCAGGGTGCACCTGCTCCATCCACACCTCCATGGGCATATCGGGAGGGATATCCAGCATCTCCAGCAGTGCCGGGTTCATATAAGTGATCTTACCGCCAAAATTGGCAACGAACATGCCCTGGGGTGTAGCGCTCAATACGGAATCCAAAAACGCCTGGCGCTCTTGCAAATGGCCGACCAACTGCTGGCGCTCATGCTCTACGCGGTTGAAAGTCATCGCGACTTGCTGCAACTCCTGCATGCTGGTGGCGAGATCGAGACTCGCGCGCTCGCCCTTACCCACTTCACCAATTTGCGATTCAAGATAGTCCAATGGCTTGAGAATGCGAGCCAGCAGCCACCATAAGAGCGGCATCATGAGTAGCGCCAGGACGAACCAAATGCCCAGCAGCTTGTAAATGAACCCCGCGAGCGGTAACTGTGCTTGAGTGGTGGGCAAAAACAGGCCCACTATCCAATCGGCTGGCCACACTTGGGCATACGCTTGCAGCGCTACGCGACCACTCGACAGTTCGGCAACCCCTTCCCCTCTCCAACCCGCCAGCGCAAGCTCTAACATCGGGTTCAATTGGACGTTGCTGATCTCGGCGTTCACCAACTCGTGATCAGGATGGTAAAGAATTTTGCCAGAGGCGGTCGAAACGGCCGCATAGCCATTGTCACCCAAACGAATGCTGCTCAAACGATCGAAGAGTCCACTGCTCTTGAGACTGACGATGCCACCGACAAAGCCCGAAAAACGCCCGTTTTCATCCAAGCGGGGAATGCTAATGAGCACCAGCGGCATACCGCTAGCCCGGCCCACGAAGGGTTCGCTCACGTAGGGGCGGCGAATACCGCGCACCATTTTGAAATACTCGAGGTCTTTGGTCTCGAGGCCCACTCGCCCCACCACGCTCGGCCAGTCGCTCAAAATCACGCCGTTCTCATCGCTGACCATCAAACCTTCGAACCAAGTCAGCAGGGAGTCGTTCTTCTGCAGCTCGTAATTCAACCAGGTGGGATCGTCTGACAGCCCAATGACCCCGCTCAACCGCTGTAGTGCGTTGATGCGCTGGTTGATCTGTTGGGTAATCTCATCGGCCAGCAAATCGGCTTCATAGCGCAGGTGGGCGATATTGGTCTCGTGCACCATGATTTTGCCGACCTGCCACGCCATGCCCAGCACGGCCCCCGCCAAAATGGCCAGCGCACAGGAAAGCCCCAGCAGCAGCCGGCTTTTTAGCGAACGAAACGTAATCAGTCGATGGATCGGGGGGGCTAGGCGCACCAGAAATCCCTATTTCGTTAATTTCCTTGAGTGAGGCTCGCGAGTTCAGACGCTATCATGGCTCGAAAGAAATAACTTATCAAAAACAACTGAAATGTGCGCGTTGAGACAAATCAACTTAGCTATTTTCTAAGACAAGCGTGTGCGAATTGATAACCACGCTTATTTCACGTATGTTCGCCGCCTATCTCGCAAACCACCCGACAAAACATTTCGGCACACTCCATGGCAAAACGTACGGCGGGTTACACCTCTAAAGGCATTGGCAGCATCACACCACTCGCCGCATTTTTAAGAGAATTCGACGACGTCCTTCCGCTTCGTCCCCTCAGTGCCCAACCAGACGCCGTCATTGGATGGGGGTTGAAACCTACCAGCCGCCGAGCGAGGCGCTACGCCAACAAGCGTCGTCTTCCCTACGTCGCCCTGGAAGATGGTTTTTTACGCTCTTTAGGGCTTAGTAGTGCCGGTTACCAACCGCATAGTCTCGTAGTGGATTACAGCGGCATTTACTACGACGCCTCACGACCCAGCGACCTAGAGCAGTGGCTAGCGACCGCCGACTTTTCGACGGAAGAAGTATCCAGGGCCGAACACTGCATCGCCTTACTAAGGCGTTATCGCTTATCGAAATATAACCATGCGCCGGACAAGCGTTTAAACGCTAGTGGCGCCACCGTATTAGTGGTCGACCAGACGGCGGGGGATGCATCCATCGAGTATGGTGGCGCAAGCGCCGCCAGTTTTTCAGCCATGCTGGAGCATGCACTGGCCTATCACCCCCAGGCCAAAGTGCTGGTCAAAATTCATCCCGATGTGATTGCGGGTAAAAAGCAAGGGCACCTTACCAGCGCTCTTCAGCACCCGCGCTGCCAGGTCATCAGCGAAGATATCAACCCCTGGGCCCTGTTCGACCAAGTCGACGATGTGTATGTGGTGACTAGCCAGCTTGGCTTCGAAGCGCTCATGGCGGGCAAACGTGTCCACTGCTTTGGCACCCCTTTCTATGCTGGCTGGGGCCTGACCCAAGACCAACTCCCCTGCCCTCGGCGTACGCGCACTCGTACATTGCCAGAAGTATTCGCGGCGGCCTATCTTCGCTATTGCCGTTACGCTAACCCCTACACGGGCCAGCCATCCACGCTGGAAGAGACGATATCTCTCATCGCTGACCAAAAGCGTCAACAAGAGCGGTTGAGAGGCGCATGGCTCGCTTGCGGCTTCTCCTCTTGGAAGCGACGTTTCATCAGCGATTTTCTGGGCCCTGCTGCCCGCGTTCGTTATCAAAAGAGACTCCCCCATCAAGCCGTCGAGCCTCAACGGCTGCTGGTATGGTCGAGCCGTATCGACGGCACCTTCAAAACGCAGCACAGCGAACTGTTGCCTCATCTTTGGCGCATGGAAGACGGTTTTATCCGCTCGGTAGGCCTGGGTGTCGACCTCACTCACCCCTTGTCACTGGTGATAGATCGCCACGGTATTTATTACGACCCCAGTCAGCCAAGCGACCTGGAAACGCTGCTCAACGAGCATGAATTTAGCGATGACTTACTGGCCAGGGCCGGCGAATTGCGCCAGCGCCTCGTTACCCTGAAGCTATCGAAATATAACGTGCCTGGGGCGGCTGACGTCGTCCTTCCCGACAACCAAACGATCATTCTGGTACCCGGCCAAGTAGAGAGCGATGCCTCTATCGCCACCGGCTCACCAGACATCAGCACCAATAGCGCGCTACTCAAAGTCGTTCGAGAAGCCGAGCCCAACGCTTTCATCATCTACAAAGCACACCCTGATGTGATCAGCGGGGCTCGAGTGGGCAAACTCGATACTGATGCCAAACGTCTGTATGATTTGGACGCCAGCCACGTCGACATCACCGCTTTGCTAGAGCGCGTGGATGCCGTGCATACAATGAGCTCGCTGACCGGTTTTGAAGCCCTGTTGCGTCATCGTCAAGTGACGACCTATGGTTTGCCATTTTACGCAGGCTGGGGATTAACGCACGATACCATGCACTGCCCAAGGCGTAACCGTACACTCACCTTGGATGCCTTGGTTGCTGGCACGCTATTGCTGTACCCCAATTACATCGACCCCACCTCTGGTCAGCTTTGCAATGCCGAGACCGTCGTCAGCCTATTGGAGCGGGCAAAGTTACAACAATCTACTGCACAAACACCGCTACTTACATGGAAGCAGCGCCTTTATCGCTGCTATCGTAACTTGTTGATTGGAAGCCATTGAGTTGAAGCAGAAGCGCGCATTCTTATTCTTACAAGGCGTTTGCTCGCCCTTTTACCAACGCTTAGCCCGCCGCCTCACCGACGACGGCCACCGCGTGGTGAAAGTACACTTCAACGCGGGCGACCTCCTCTATTGGCAGCGCACGCACAGCCATAGCCACTTGTTTCGTGGCCCTCTGAGCGAGCTGCCCGCCTACGTCACCTCTCTATGGCAACGCTACGGCATTACCGACCAAGTCCTGTTCGGCGACCGGCGTCCCGTGCACCGCCCAGCGGTCGACCAAGCCCCGGCCGCAGGCATTCGCACCCACGTGTTTGAAGAGGGCTACTTCCGCCCCTTTTGGATCACGCTGGAACGTGAGGGAGTCAACGGCCACTCGCTGCTGCCTCGCGATCCCACCTGGTTTTATGAAACAGGCAAAGCGTTACCTGGGCTTCCTTCTCCGGTACGCTTTCGCTCATCGTTTAAAATCCGCGCTATGCACGATGTGGCCTACCACGTCGCAGGGCTAGCCAATCCCATCGTGGCACCGCGCTACCGCAACCATGCCCCCATTACCGCACCAGTGGAGTATGCAGGCTATATCAAGCGCTTTACGCTGCTCAAACAGTGGAAAAAACGCGATGCTGAACGGATCAAAACGCTGATCGAAAGTGGCAAGCCATACTTTATGCTGCCCTTACAGCTCAACACAGACGCCCAAATTCGTGACCACTCGCCCTATGCCAATATGGAAGAGGTCATGGACCACGTGATGGGGTCGTTCGCTGAACATGCACCCAGCGATGCACTGTTATGTATCAAGAACCATCCGCTGGACATGGGGCTGGTGAACTACCCCAGCATCATTGAACGGCTCTCAAACTTTTACGGCTCAAACGGGCGCATCGTGTACCTCGAGTCCGGCGATCTGAATGCGCTGATCAAGCATGCAGTGGGCACCGTCACGGTGAACAGTACCGTGGGCATCGTCTCACTGGAATCACACTGCCCTACCTTTGCGCTCAGCGACCCCATTTATAATCTGGCAGGGCTTACCTACGAAGGCGCGCTGGAGGAGTTTTGGCACCAGCCACCACCGCCCAGTGCCGAATTGTTCGGCTATTTTCGCAATACCGTGATGCATACCGCCCAGGTAAACGGCGGTTTTTACTGCCAGCCCAGTATCGATCTTGCGGTCAATAATGCTGCGCACATATTAGAGGCCTGCCCATCCCCTCTGGAGAAGCTGCTGTGAGTGTTGATGCAACGTACTTGACAAAGACACCACACACACGCCGCGTGCTGATTACCGGCGCCACGGGGGCCATCGGCGGAGCGCTCGCCAAGGCGTATGCGACGCCCCAGACGCATCTGATTCTGCATGGACGCAACGTCAGCGCCTTAGAGGACGTGGCTAACGCCTGTCGCGAAAAAGGGGCTGACGTGTCGCTCTCCTCCATCAACCTCACTGATGAGGAGGCACTAGCGCAGTGGCTCACCACGCTCCGTGCCGAGCAGTTGCCGGATATCGTGATCGCCAACGCAGGCAAGAACACACATCCTGAGCAGTTGGGCGAGCTCGAGCCCTGGGCCGATGTTCAAGCCTTGCTGAACATCAACCTCACCACCCCCATTGCCATGGCGCAGCACTTGGTACCCGCCATGCGCGCACGGGGTAGCGGCCAACTGGTATTCATTAGCTCACTGGCAGGTTGGCATGGACTACCCAGCACGCCCACGTACAGTGCCAGCAAAGCGGGCATCAAAGCGTATGGCGAAGCCTTGCGCGGCTTGCTCGCCCCCTGCGGCATCGGGGTAACGGTCGTCATGCCCGGCTACGTCACCTCCCCCATGTGCAATGCCATGCCTGGCCCCAAGCCCTTTGAGTGGCCACCCGAACGAGCCGCCAAAGTGATCATTCGTGGCATTCGCGCCAACCGTGCGCGAGTCAGCTTCCCGTTTCCGCTCAACTTCGGCACTTGGTGGCTGGCCGTCTTGCCAGCAGGCGTGTCGCAGTGGCTCATCAAACGACTGGGTTTCGATCATGTAGGAGGCCGGTAAGATGCTTGGCCACCTGCTCCTATCGCTTAGCCTGCCGCTCTTCATCGGGCTAGTGTTCAGCCTAGCGTTCGAAGCGCTGCTGTCTCCACGGCCTGCTCCTCTCTGGCAGCGGCCGATGGCAGCCAATGTGATCCATCTCGGCAGTTGGCTACTGCTATTTGGGCTTTTCACGCTGCTGCTCCAGCGTCCCTGGTTTGCCGTGGTCTTCGTGCTGTCACTCCAGCTCGTGGTGGTCCAGTCAAGCAATACCAAGTCCAAAACGCTCAACGAACCGTTCATCTGCCACGACTTCGAGTACTTCTGGGACGCCATCCTGCACCCACGGCTTTATGTCCCGTTTTTTGGCATTGGCCTCGCCATCGCGGCCAGCAGCGCGGGGGCCATCGCCATTGGCAGCTTTCTCTATGTGGAGCCGTCGCTGGTTAGCCAGTGGAGCACCGTGCTCTTTTTACAAAGCAACGGACTGCTCGCCGGGCTCGGGGCGGTGCTGGTAGCCGTTGGTTTACGCTCACTCGGCGCCATGTCCCTGCAACCGGTCGAGGATCTACATCGCGTGGGGCTATATGCCAGCCTTTGGGCCTATGGGGTAGCATTGATGCGCTCGTCACCGCCTGACCCTTTGGCATCCCCCTACGCGGCTGCCAGCCAGCCCAGTGCCGTCGCTTCACCAGATAGCGCCGAGCGACCCAATGTCGTCCTGGTCCAGAGCGAATCATTTTTCGATCCGCGCCCATGGTGTCCAGAGGTTGCGCCGACGCTACTGCAACATTTCGATGCCACCTTTACCGAGGCCGTCGAAAAGGGCGAGTTGAGCGTGCCGGCCTGGGGGGCCAATACCGTACGCACCGAATGCGCCGTGCTCACGGGGTTGGCACCCAGCGCCTGGGGTGCCCGCCAGTTCAACCCCTACCGCACGCTAAGCCGTTACCCGCTGCCCAGCGTGGCGAGCGCTTTTCGCGCGCAGGGTTACCGCACTATTTGCGTGCACCCTTACCCCGCTACCTTTTACATGCGCGACAAGGTCATTCCGCAGCTAGGCTTTGATACCTTTATCGATATCAGCGCGTTTAGCAGCAGCGATAAGCACGGGCAGTACATAGGCGACCGAGCCGTGGCACGAAAGGTTGGACGCCTGCTGAAAGATGACGATAATAGGCCGCTATTTATTTTTGTGATCACCATGGAAAACCACGGCCCGCTGCATCTGGAAGCGCCCCAACAGGCACGTTTGGCCGATACGCTGCCGAACGCCGCGTGGCCGCTTCCAGGCCATCTGCGGGAGCTCGCCGTTTACTTGCACCATTTAGGTGAAGCTGATCAAATGCTGGCAAGCGTTAAAACAGCGCTAAACGAGAGCACGAGGCCTGGAATACTGAGCTGGTATGGCGACCACGTCCCTATACTGCCCGATGCGTATGGGTACTTCATGCCCCCTACGGGCAGCACCCCATACATGATATGGTCAACGCAACCAACACCGCCTGACCAAATGCCTGCCGAGCAACCGCTGCAGGGAATAGCAGCCAACGAACTTGGCGTCCGGCTATTTAAACAAGTGTTTGGACGCGATATAAGTAACGATGTGATCAAGGCAGAACCAGAACCTCAGGAGCAAGAATGACTAAACGTGTGGCCATCATCGGTGCCGCCCATCGTTTCCCCGGCACCACCCCTGAAACGTTCTGGCAAGACCTGCAAGCCGAAAAAGACCTCGTCACCCAAGTGGCCCCAGATCGCTGGAGCCATGAAGCCTTTTGGCACCCAGATAAACGCCACCCTGGCACCAGCGTCACCTTTGCTGCGGGTAGCCTGGGCGATATCAGCGGGTTCGACGCAGCGTTTTTCGGTATTTCCCCACGCGAAGCGGCCAATATGGACCCGCAGCAGCGCATGCTGCTAGAGCTCGCCTGGGAAACCATGGAAAGCGCCGGCATTGTGCCCAGCACTCTGCGTGGCAGCCAGTGCGGCGTTTTCCTGGGCGTCGCCAGTCTTGACTACTCTTACCGTTTAGCCGATGACATGTCGGCTATTGATGCTTCGACCGCCACGGGCAACACCTCGAGCATCGCCTCCAACCGACTCTCTTATGTGTTTGACTTGCATGGCCCCAGTATGTCGCTGGACACCGCGTGCTCGTCCTCCATGGTGGCGTTTCACCAGGCTTGCCAATCCATTCGCAGCGGTGAAACGACCATGGCACTGGCGGGCGGTATCAGCCTGCACTTGCACCCCTACGGCTTTATCATTTTCTCTAAAGCCAGCATGCTCTCGCCCACCGGCCGCTGCCAAGTGTTCGATGAAGCGGGCAACGGCTACGTGCGCTCAGAAGGCGCTGGGATATTCCTGCTCAAGGACTACGACCTAGCCGTTGCCGATGGCGATAACATTCTGGCGGTGGTAGCCGGGTCGGCGGTCAACACCGACGGCCACAAATCCGGCCTGACCGTGCCCAACCCCAGCGCTCAGGTTGCCCTGATGCGCAGCGCCTACGAGCAAGCGGGCATCTCCCCCGATGAGATCGACTATTTAGAAGCCCACGGTACCGGCACCGCCGTTGGCGACCCCATCGAAACCCGCGCCATTGGCGAAGCGATTGGCAAACATCGGCAAACGCCGCTGCCGATTGGTTCGGTAAAAAGTAATGTCGGCCACTTGGAAACCGCCTCGGGCGTGGCGGGGCTTGCCAAAGCGCTTTATAGCCTGCAGCACCGCGAGGTGCCCGCGACCATTGGTATTCGCAAGCTGAATCCGCGCATCAAGTTCGACGAATGGAACTTGAGCGTGGTCACCAAAGCCCAGCCGCTGAAACCCACAGGCCGTTTGGTGATTGGCATTAACTCGTTTGGCTTTGGTGGTGCTAACGCCCACGTGATTTTGGAAAGTGCACCGGAAAAAGCCGCAGCGCCTCGCCAAACACCGGATGCCCCGCTGCCCATTCGTTTAAGCGCCCGTAGCGAAGCAGCGCTAACGGAAAACGCCCTTGCCCTGTCTAAGCACCTTCAGGAAGCTGGCCAAGGGTTTTACGATATCGCCCATACGCTGTTCCATCACCGTGAGCAGCACAGCCACGGCGCACTCTGCTTTGCCAGCAGTGCAGAAGAAGCAGCCACGGCACTGCGTCAGTTTGCCGAAGGCGAAGCCAGCCAGGTCATGACGCTGGAGCGCCTCGCCAACGCCAGGGGCCCGGTGTTCGTTTATGACGGTAACGGCTGCCAGTGGGAAACCATGGGCCACGACCTGTTGGATACCGACGCCGACTTCACTGCTGCCATTGACCGCGTCGACGCCCTGTTCCAGCGCTACGGCAGCTTTTCACTGCGTGACGAATTAGCAGGCCGTAACCAGCTAGAAGGCGAAGAGAGCCGCTTTGTACGCACCGAAATCGCTCAGCCTGCGCTGTTTGCCCTGCAGGTAGCACTGACCGAGTGGCTAAAAGCCCAAGGCATTACCCCTGCTGCCGTATTTGGTCACAGCGTGGGCGAAGTTGCCGCCGCTTGGGCCTCCGGCGCGCTCAGCCTGGAAGATGCGGTCAAAGTCATCTATTACCGCAGCGACTATCAGGGCAAAACCCGCGGCCAAGGTGAGATGACCGCAGTGGCGATGAGCGCTGAAGAGATCGCCCCTTGGCTTGCCAAACCAGCATTTGACCGCGTAAGCCTAGCAGGCATTAATAGCCCTAAAGGCATTACCCTAGCAGGCGACCGCGGCCAGCTTAGCGAGCTGGAAGCCGCACTGAGCGCCGAAGGCACCTTTGCCAAACGCCTGCCGCTGGATTACGCCTTCCACAGTCCCGCCATGGACAGCATCCAGGAAGGCGTGATGGAAGCGCTGGCCGATATTCAGCCGCAGCCCTCTCGAATTCCGTATTTCTCCACCGTCACCGGAGCCTTGGCCGAAGGCACGACGCTGGATGCCCACTACTGGTGGCTCAACATCCGCGAGCCGGTGCTCTTCGATAGCGCAGCGACCGCCCTCATCGAGCAGGGTTACAACGTCTTCGTCGAAGTCGGGGCGCACCCGATCTTACGCCGCTATCTCAACGAATCGCTGCGCCAGCAAGAGCGCAGCGGCTTAGTCTTCGGCACCATCGAGCGCCACAAGCCAGGGTTAGAGGGCTTGAACCGCACGCTCAGCCAGCTGCTACTCAGCGGATTAAGCGTCAACAGCCAGCGCTTCTTCCCCGTGGAGGGCCAGCGCGTCCTGCTGCCCCGTTACTCATGGCAGCGCACTCACCTATGGGTTCAAGGCACCAACGACGGCCAAGGCCTGCTATCACGCTATTACCAGCACCCGTTGCTGGGTTACCCATTAGCGCAGCAAGAGCACACCTGGGAAAGCCAGCTAGACACCAAGCGGCAGCCTTGGCTGGCCGACCATGTGGTGGGTGAAGGGGCCGTCTTCCCCGGCGCGGGCTTCGTCGAGCTGGCGCTGGCCGCCGCGCTACAGCAGAAAGAGACGCCGGTTCTCGATATCGAGGAGCTGGAAATTCGCGCCCCGCTGCTGCTGGACGGCCCCAATGGCCGTACCATGCGTCTCACCCTCGACCCCGATGATGGACGTCTGGCCATCCACTCCCGTGAGCCCGCCACGGGAAGCGAGTGGCAGCTCAATGCCGTGGCACGCCGGATGCGCGAAAGCCGCGGTTTCCTGCTCAACCGCAGGGCGCCAGCGCTACCCAAACGTGATGCTGACTATACCCTAGACGAGCATCTGCACATGGCCGAACGCATTGGCCTGCACTATGGCCCAGCGTTTCAGGCGATTCAACGCGGCTGGATCGAGGGCGATAGCGTCATTGGGGAAATCAAACTCTCCGAGGCGGTGGCTGAACAGTTAGATACGCTACATGTGCATCCCGGCATTCTGGATAGCGCCTTCCAGATGTTTATTCCGCTGCTGGCACAGCACAGTGAATTTGCCGCCCAGCTCGCCTTTGTACCGGTGCGCGTGGGTCGCATTCAGGTCAATGCCGAGGCAGGCGCGCCGGTGTTGGCGCGTGCGGTCATGGGCAAGCGCGCTCCGCACTCTTTCACGGCGGACTTCGAGCTTTACGATGCCCAAGGCCGCGCCGTGGCGGTGCTGAGCCAAACACGCTTCAAGGCCATTCGCCTCAACCGCGCGCACCACCAACACTTTAGCTATTTAGACGTGGAGCTCACGCCCGCACCGCTGAAAGCCGCCGCGCTACCGCTTCCCGCAGACGCACTGACGCGCCTGATGGGCTTGAGCGATGCTTACACCGCCAGCACTGGCCAGCGCTATGCGCAAGAAGTTGCCCCCCTGCTCGATAGCCTTAGCGAGGCCTTCGTCCAGCAGGCTAATGGCGGCGGCGACGACGAACCCCCAGCGCCAGAGACCATTTGGCAGCTCTTGGTGCAGGAGTATCCCGACTACTTCGCGCCCATTCACCTCGTCGGCCGCTTGGGCCTGCACCGTGAACCGCTACTCAATGGCCGTGATACGCTGGAAAGCCTGGGCATTAGTGCCGAGCACTTGGCTGGCATCAACCGGGTACTGATCGGTGAAAATGGCTGGCAAGTACTGGCGCGCGAGCTAGGCGCGCTGATGGACGCCTCTCTGGCTACTTTGCCGGATGGACAGCACCTCAATCTACTGGAAGCAGGCCCCTGCGCGCCCGCGTTGGGCCAGCGCTTGCTGGAACAGCTTGCCCACGGCGCCCCGGCTACGAACGACCGTTATCGCTACCGCGCGCTCACCACGAGCGACACGGCGCGCCACCAGGCGGAACAGCTGCAAGAGCGCTACCCGCTGATGGACATTCAGTCATTAGACGAGGCGCTACCGGCGCTGACAGCCGCGCAAAAGGCACAGCTTGCGTTCGTCAGCGCAGATGTCACCCAACCCGAACGCACACGCCAACTGATCGAGGCCCTACCCGCGCAATTGGCGCCCGGCGCGCAGATCATGGTGATTGGCCTTCATCCGAGCCGTTGGCTGGACGACCTGCTGGCAACGCCGGGTATCGACCAAGCGGCGCTCGAACAGAGCACGCTGATCGAGTGGCTGAGCCACCAGGGGCTGAGCGTTTCCGCGCCTATCGAACTAGAGGAGGCGGGCGCTTACTTGCTGCATGCGCAACACCCAGAGCTTGGTGACACCGACGCGCAGGTAGCCAGCGCGCAGACCTTGGTGGTAGCCGATGCATCACGAGAAGCGCTTGCTGCACAGCTGGCGGAGCATCTAAGCCACCACACGGGCCACCGCGTATGGCGTCGGATCAGCGACGCAGCACCGCAAACGCTACTCAATGAAGCGCTGGCCGACCTCACCGACACACCGACGGCACTGAACGTGCTCGATCTGCGTGAGCTAGGCAGCACGACCACCGAGGCTCAAACGCAGCGCTGTTTCGCCGCGCAGCAGTGGTCGTTGGCGCTGGAAGCGAGCGGCCTGGACGCGCAAGGCTGCCATGTGACCTTATGGCTGACCACTCAAGGTTACCAGCGTGCCGACGACGCCGCGCTATGGGGCTTTGGCCGCTCGCTGGCCAACGAGGCCGTGGGCCACAGCGTCACCCTCGTTGACTTGCCAGATGCCCCCAGTGCGTCTGCGCTCGCCACCTTCGCGGCCTCTATTGCGGAACCGGATAGTGAAAATGAGCTGGTCATTGACCCGCAAGGCACCCGCTTTGCCACCCGCCTGCGTACCCTGCCCGCGCCGCATCCGCATACCGCCAGCAACCCCGCACCGCGCCAAGCCATGACGCTCGGCTTCACCCTGCCCGGCCAGCTGCGCCAGCTACAGTGGCGGCCTCGCCAGTTGCCCGAGCTTGGCGCTGACGACGTCGAGGTACGCGTCAAAGCGACCGGCCTCAACTTCCGCGATGTCATGTATACCCTCGGGCTGCTCTCCGATGAAGCCATCGAAAACGGCTTTGCTGGCCCCACGCTGGGCCTGGAGTTCTCCGGGGAAATCGTGGCCGTCGGCAGCAACGTCACCCACTTGACTCCCGGCCAAGGCGTGGTCGGTTTCGGCCCTGCCAGCTTCAGCGACCGCCTGGTCGCCAGCCAGCACGCCGTGGCCCCGCTGCCCGAAGGCGTCAGCTACGCCGCTGCCGCCACCATCCCGACGACCTTTTTTACCGTGTACTACGCGCTAAAACACTTGGCGCGTTTAGAACCCGGCGAAAAAGTGCTGATTCACGGCGCTGCAGGCGGTGTAGGCATTGCCGCGCTACAAATCGCCCAGTGGATGGGGGCCGAGATTTACGCCACGGTGGGCTCGGAAGAGAAGCGTGATTTCCTCCGCCTAATGGGCGAAGAGCGCCTGTACGACTCCCGCTCGCTCACCTTTGCCGAAGAGATCCTCGAAGACACCCAGGGTGAGGGCGTCGATGTCGTCCTCAACTCCCTGGCAGGTGAAGCGATCAACCAGAACCTGCGCGCACTGCGCCCATTCGGTCGCTTCCTGGAGCTTGGCAAACGCGACTTCTACGAAAATACCCATATCGGTCTACGGCCGTTCCGCAACAACCTGAGCTACTTCGGCATCGACTCCGACCAGCTAATGAAAGTGCAACCGGCCCTCACCCAGCGCCTGTTCGGCGAAATGATGGCACTGTTCAACGACGGCACGCTGAGCCCGCTACCGTTTACCGCCTTTAGCCATAGCCAAGTCATCGATGCCTTCCGCTACATGCAGCAGGCGCGCCAGATCGGCAAGGTCGTCGTCACCTACGAGCAGCCCATTGCCCCGCCGCGCCAGGAGCAGCTAGGCACCGCCAGCATGCAGCTACCCAGCGATGCCAGCTACCTGGTGACCGGCGGCCTGGGTGGCTTTGGCCTAAAAACCGCACAATGGCTGGTCGATAAAGGCGCACGCGAGCTGATTCTACTCAGCCGCAGCGGCCCGGCCAGTGAAGAAGCGCAAGCAGCCGTGGCTGACTTCGAAGCGCAAGGTGTGAACGTACTGGCGGCGGCATGCGACATTACCGACCGCGATGCCCTGGCACAGGTACTCGAGCGCGCCAAACGCGAGCTCAGTCCGCTGCGCGGTATCGTGCATGCCGCCACGGTCATCGATGACGGCCTGATTCGCAACCTGGATGCCGAGCGGATTCAAAACGTGCTCTCACCGAAGATCGACGGTGCCAAACACTTAGAGGCGCTGACGGCCAACGACACCCTCGACTTCTTCGTGCTCTACTCATCGGCCACCACCCTGTTCGGCAACCCAGGCCAAGCCAACTATGTGGCTGCCAACCACTGGCTCGAAGCCTTCGCGGCCCGCCGCCGGGCCCAAGGTCTACCGGCCACTTGCGTACGCTGGGGTGCCATCGAAGACGTCGGCTTCCTGGCCCGCAACACCCGCACCCGCGATGCCCTCCAAGAGCGTTTGGGAGGCTCGGCGCTGCGTTCCGACGACGCCCTGAAGGTGCTGGAACAGATGCTGCTGACCCCCGGGCCAAGCCTGGGCGTGCTGGAGCTGGAATGGGGCGCACTGGCGCGCTTCCTGCCCACCTCCGACACCCCGCGTTTCGACGAAATTGCCCGCGCCAGCGATGACGACGGCAGCCTAGACCACGACGACGACATCAGCGCCCTGCTGGCCGACCTCTCGCCAGAAGAGCTGCACAGCACCATCACCGAACTGCTGCGCGCCGAGCTTGCCAGCATTCTGCTCATCGACGAAGAGAAGATCGACGTCAACCGCTCGGTGTACGACATGGGCTTCGACTCGCTGATGGGCGTGGAACTGATGACCGCCATCGAGAACCGCCTGGGCGTTCAAGTGCCGGTCATGGTCCTCAGCGAAGCCTCCACCCTCGACAAGCTGGCAGGCGTGCTGATCCAGAAGCTCCACCAGCACGATGAAGACGTTGAAGAGTCGCCGCAAGATGCGTTAGCCTCTCTGGCCGCCCGCCACGGCGCGGACGGCATTACCAGTGAGCCCGCATCCTCCCCAGCGACAGAGACACCATGACCGCCAAGCGTTCTGAGTTAAAACGCCAGCTACTGGAACAGGCGCGCAAGCGCCCTACCGCAAGAGCCAGCCAGCCCACTGCCCCTGCCACCAGCGCAGGGGCAACCCGTTCCGTGCCCGAGCGCTTTACGCGCTTCGATGCGCACCCAGGCTATCAGCAGCTCATGATGATGCGTCAGGGCGCGCAACAGCTGGGCTTGCAGGTGCCGTTCTTCAAGGTGCACGACGGCCTGGCGGGGGCCACGAGCGTGATGGATGGCCGCACCTGCATCAACTTTGCCAGCTATAACTACTTGGGTTACTCCGGCGACCCGCGGGTCATCCACGCCGCCTGCGAGGCCGCCCAGCACTACGGCACTTCGGTATCTGCCAGCCGTGTGGTCTCGGGCGAACGGCCCATTCATGGCGAGCTGGAACAGGCCATCGCCAAGGCGTATGCCGTGGAAGATGCCGTGGCCTTCGTCAGTGGTCACGCCACCAACGTCTCCACGCTAGGCTACCTGCTAGGCCCCAAGGATCTGATCCTCCACGACGAGTACATCCACAACAGCTCGTTGGTCGGTGCCCAGCTCTCCGGGGCCAAGCGCATGTCGTTCAGCCACAACGACCCCGACGCTTTGGAGGCATTGCTTGTCCAGCACCGCCATCAATTCGAGCGCGTCCTGGTGGTGATCGAAGGGCTTTACAGCATGGACGGCGACATACCCGACCTGCCGCGCTTCATTGCCCTCAAACAGCGCCATCAAGCCTGGCTCATGGTGGATGAAGCCCACTCCTTCGGCGTGATGGGCAAAACCGGCTTGGGCCTGCGGGAACACTTTGCCATCGACCCCACCGATGTCGATATCTGGATGGGCACCATGAGCAAAACGCTCTCCGGCTGCGGTGGCTACATTGCGGGTAGCACTGCTCTAGTCGAGACGCTGCGCTACTTCGCACCGGGCTTTTTGTACAGCGTTGGTATGCCCGCCCAGGTCGCCGCCCCCTCGCTCAAGGTACTGGAACTCATGGCCCAGGAACCCGAGCGGGTCGCCAAGCTACAGGCCATCTCCCGTTACTTCCTCGAACAGGCGCAAGCACGCGGCATGGATACCGGCCACAGCATCGGCTCCGCCGTGGTTCCCGTCATCGTTGGCAGCTCGCCACTGGCAGCGCACCTCTCCAACGCACTGCTCGCGCGAGACATCAACGTACAGCCCATCCTGTACCCCGCCGTGCCGGAAAAAAGCGCCCGCCTGCGCTTCTTCCTCTCCTGCGAACACACCCAAGCGCACATCGACGAGACGCTAGAGGTACTGGAGAAGCTGTTAGCCGAAGGGATGTGAATGGTGGTGAGAGGTGAATGGTGAATGGTGAATGGTGAATGGTGAATGGTGAATGGTGAATGCCAACACCGTAGCGCGGCGTAACGAATCTTGCGAGGCACGAGCAAATGAGGCACCCGCGAAGGCGGCGGATAGCCGCCTGGATGATGCCACTGCAAATCATCACACCACAGTGCCAACTTCGGCACTCCTAACGGAGTGCTTCGCGGGTGCGCTATCGCTTACACCGCGCTACAGGTGCCCGCTTAAGTGCAATGGAGCCACGTAGCGCGGCGTAACGAAAGAGCGAGAGCAACGAGCGATAGAGGCACCCGCGGGGGCGGCGATAGCCGCCTGGAAGGTGGCACATTAACCTGAAGAACCACCTGGGCAATAGGAAGGTAGCAACATGGCAGAAGAAACCATCGAGACCAGCACTGCACACTGGTACGTCATTCAATGCAAAGGCAGCGAATCCTTCCGCGCCGCCGAACACCTCGCCAACCAAGGCTACGAGGTGTTTCACCCGGTGCTGGATGTAAAACGCAAACGGCAAGGCAAGCTCACTACCGTCACCGAGCCGCTGTTTCCCTACTATCTATTCATCCGTTTAGACCAGGTCGTCAGCAACTGGCGGCCCATCCGCTCTACGCGTGGCGTCCTGCGCCTGCTCACCTTTGGCAACACGCCCATCGCCGTCCCCGACGCCCTCGTCGACACCCTGCGTGCCCAACCCCATCGCCAAGAAGGCAGCCACAGTTACTTCACCGCTGGCGAAAAAGTCACCATCACCGACGGCCCCTTCAAAGATCTAGAAGCCATCTTCACCCGCTGCAAAGGCGAAGAACGCGCCATCGTATTGCTCAACGTCCTTCAACGCCCACAACACGTAGAACTACCGGTTGAAAGCTTGGAAAAGCGGTGAAGCGAATGGCGAATGGCGAATGGCGAATGGCGAATGATGGTAAACGGTGAATGATCAACCGTAGCGCGGCGTAACGTATCTTGTGAGGCACGAGCAAATGAGGCACCCGCGAGGGCGGCGATAGCCGCCTGATCAAGCCACCGTGAATCATCAAAGCTCTGTGCCACCATCGGCACTCCTAGCGGAGTGCTTCGCGGGTGCGCTCCGCTTACGCCGCGCTACAAATATCCCCATACAACAAAGGAGGGGTTCAAGGTCTCGGCAGGGTTGGCGTAGCTAAGCGGCTGCCCTTCCAGGGTCTCTATTCGACCACCTGCATAACGCACGACGGCATGGGCGGCAGCGGTATCCCAGAGACTAGTGGGGCCTAACCGTGGGTACACATCGGCTTTACCTTCCGCAATCAGGCAACTTTTCAAGGAGCTTCCCATGGGCTGAATCTCATAAGCGCCCAGCGTCTCCAACCAAGCGGACAAGGCGGGGCTTGCATGGGAGCGGCTGCCCAGTACCCGCCATGCCCTTCCTGGTGAAGGTTTGCCGGCCACTTGAATCACATGGCGCTGTCCATCAGCGTCGATTCTAAAAGCCCCCATACCGCCTGCGGCGATATAAGCCGTCCCCAGCGCAGGCGCCGTGACGACCCCCAAAATAGGCACACCGTTTTCAATCAGCGCAATATTCACCGTAAACTCATCATTTCGCTTGATGAACTCTTTGGTGCCATCCAGCGGGTCGACTAGCCAATAGCGGCCCTCATTCCCCACGCCTGAAAAGCCCTCTATATCCTCTTCCGACAAGATCGGCAGCGTCGTCGATAGCGCCTCCAAGCCGCGCCGTATCACTTGATGCGCCGCTCGATCCGCCTCTGTGAGCGGGCTGTTATCTTCTTTAAGCGTGACATCAAACTCACGAGCATACACGGCCATAATGGCGCGATCAGCATCCTTGGCAATGGCCAACACCTGTTCGAGTAATTCCCGCATACTCCCCCCAGATAGTAAAAAACCGCCCATAGGACGGTTTTCAAACACTCATCGTTCAACAGCTCGTCAAACGTCGTAGCCCGCTTCCCGAGCGAGCGTGGTATTGGCTTGCAGCCAGCCTTCGATGTGTCCGCAATCGAAGGTGCGGCCATGCATGCGGAACGCCTGCACGGTTTGCCCTTCCTGCATCAAGCGGTCGATGGCATCGGTGAGCTGGATTTCATTACCCGCACCCGGCGGCTGATCGCGTAGCAGCTCCATGATGCGGTACGGCAGCACGTAGCGGCCAATGACAGACAGGCGCGACGGCGCGTCTTCCGGTTTGGGCTTTTCCACTACGCCACGCATAGTAGCGCTTTCTCCCGCCGCTGGCTCGTCGCAATCCACAATACCGTAACGGTAAACGTCTTCTTGCGGCACCGCTTCTACCATGATTTGCGACGCATCGGAGGCTTCCCAGCGCTCGACCATACTGCCTAAATCACACGCGCTGCTGCCTACCTGGGGTTTGACCAGTACGTCCGGCAGTATCACCGCGAACGGCTCGTCTTTGTCTAACAGGTGGGAAGCGCAGTAAATGGCATGGCCTAGCCCTTTCGCATTGGGCTGACGAACGCTGGTCACTTTCAGCTTTTTAGGGGAAATGGCCGAAAGGGTTTCCAACAACGCATTTTTACCCTTGCTGGCCAGCGAGTGTTCGAGTTCAAAGTGGACATCGAAGTGGTCTTCAATGGCCGATTTTCCGGCACGCGTGACCAAAATGATTTCATTGATGCCCGCGGCCAGCGCTTCTTCCACTACGTGTTGAATCAACGGGCGATCCACCACCGGCACCATCTCTTTAGGAATCGCCTTGCTGATTGGCAGCAGGCGCGTACCAAACCCGGCCACTGGAATAATCGCTTTGCGTACTTGAGTCATCATTAACGTCCTTTTATTGAGCGTGCTTTCCAATGTGAACTTTCAACTAACAAACCACGCCAAACGATATGCAATAGACATGCCGAACAATATAGCAGGAACGCAGCTACCGGCGCGAGCCTGGCTGCCACCATCGGCACTCCTAGCGGAGTGCTTCGCGGGTGCGCTCCGCTTACACCGCGCTACGGGTTCCTACCTAGAGTGCCGCGGACCATTAGAGCGGAGTGCTTACCCCGTAGCGCGGCGTAACGAATGAGCGAGAGCAACGAGCAAATGAGGCACCCGCGAAGGCGGCGAGTAGCCGCCTGGATAAAGCCGCCGTGAATGATCATACCTAGGTACCACCATCGGCACTCCTAGCGGAGTGCTTCGCGGGTGCGCTATCGCTTACCACGCGCTACGAGTGTCTGACCGCCCCGTAGCGCGGCGTAACGAATAAGCGAGAGCAATGAGCGAAGGAGGCATCCGCGAGGGCGGCGATAGCCGCCTGGATAAGGCCACCGTGAATGATCACATCTAGGTGCCATCGTCGGCACTCCTGGCGGAGTGCTTCGCGGGTGCGCTCCGCTTACACCGCGCTACGGGTTCCTACCTAGAGTGCCGCGGATCATTAGAGCGGAGTGCTTGCCCCGTAGCGCGGCGTAACGAATGAGCGAGAGCAACGAGCGAAGGAGGCACCCGCGAAGGCGGCGGGTAGCCGCCTGGATAAGGCCACCGTGAATGATCATACCTAGGTACCACCATCGGCACTCCTGGCGGAGTGCTTCGCGGGTGCGCTCCGCTTACCACGCGCTACGAGTGTCTGACCGCCCCGTAGCGCGGCGTAACGAAAGAGCGAGGTAAGCGTTCATTCCACGACGTTCTGCCACCCTGCTGAAAATCGCCCTACAGTAACCTCACACTTTCCAACACGAGGTTACCCCCATGAGAAAGCACCGCACACCCGAACAGTGGCAGGCTCTGGTCAATCAGCAGCGTGACAGTGGTCTGTCAGCTTCGAAGTTCTGCAAACAAGAGAACATCGGCTACGCCAGTTTCTGTAACTGGCGCA